>CAIMWS010000042.1 GCA_903845125.1 uncultured Verrucomicrobiota bacterium | reverse complement strand
GAGATTGGCACTTTCGTTTGCATCCCCAGTGTAATGGGACATTCTGTCTCATTGTACAAGGCAAATTTTGCCTAGTTGCAACTATTTATACATTATTTCTATTCTCTTTTTCTTGCCAATTTCTAAACGGCATTGTGCCTAGTCCTAATCTCAAAAGCGTGCTTCGCAGGCAAAACGGCCAGATTGTTTCTGAATCTGAGGTCTTGGTTAGAGGCACAGTAAGAGGCGCACCAACAAGGATTGGACCATGAACATGCAGACCAAAATACCAAAATATGAATTTGGGAAATGTGCAGTGGTATTTGCGGAAAAAGCCACTGGAATCTTGCTCACAACCGAAGGCCACCGCTCTCTCGGCGAAGGAGATTTTTACCGAGTCTTAGATTCTGAACGCGAGGCCGATGCTTTCGCAGTTGCCTATGTTCAATCAAATCCAGGAGTGGAGTGTTCCATTCGAGACAGCGAAGGGAAACATCTCAAATTCGTGAGCCAATAGGATCGAGCGATTCGTGGGACTGTATTGGAAAAACATTCGTGGACGCAGAATCAACCTGCCGATCATGACTACGATGCTGGTTTCCAGTCGGGGTTGAACTACGACGCGGGATTGCCATTCGTTACGAAGGAAGGCTTGAGCGATACCGTTGGCACAGTGCCGACCATTTTTGCCTACGACTCATGGTCGGTTTCCACCATCCGAGTTTCGGGCGCTCCCCGCGCTCCGCCGGTTGGAAGAACCGGATTTCTAGCCGCAGAGGGAACAACTTCGCTAGTGCCGGAATCATACATGAACTCTCGGCTTTAGCCTGACCCATTCGCTCGTAAATACCTTCGGGTAGGATTCGAACCTAAAAGGATGTCATTATGCATCCCGGAACGTTTAGCCACGTTCCCCGGCCAAGTTGTTCTTGGTTCGCTTTCCACTCGCGCTCCGAAGGCAAATCAAATCTCAACAGCCTTCAATGGGCGTGTAAAGCTTCAATTAGCCCAATAGTCCAACCCGGTGCAAACGATGGTCAGCAAACGATTGCGACGCGGCTGACCTTGCCGCTGCCCAGCGCGGCGGCGTTAGCGCCGATGTATGCCTATGGCATGGCCAAGAGGCTAACTTCCATTACCTCCGCCGCAGGATCGTGCGGCTCCAATTTATGCCGGGCTGGCGGACAGTTCGGAACGGAGGGCTGCTACTCAAGGAGCTTAGCCTGCCAAAGGGGGCTAGCGGCTCACAGGTCACGCTGGAGAAAAGTCGGCCATACGGCCGGTGGCGTATTTCGAACAGGGGGTTTTATACTTGCGCGGATTGGTCAGGCGGCCGGACGCTGCGGCTGCCGGGCCATGAAGGCCTCGACGAACTAGGCGGATTTTTCCTGCTCGCGGCGCGGCATCCGGGACGCCGCTGCAAACATTAGTTGCAGCCGGCCTTGGGCCGTCCGCTGCACCGGCCGGGGCGGCGCGTGAGCGAGCAAGGTTTCGATGCGGACCCCCAGCAGGGGCGCCAACTTTGGCATGACGGCGCTGCGGGGCGGCGTGCCGCTCTGCTCCCAAATTCGGACCAGTGGATTGCTTCTGGTGAGGATTGCAGGGTCAGTTTTCGTGAGGGGCAACGCCGTGACGGCCAGGCTTGGGATTTCGCTTGCCTTGCCCTGGCCAAGTATAGTTTTTTGATCGCACGGGCGAGCCACTCTCGGGAAAGAAATTAAGCGAATTGGCCGATTTACTGAACCGGCACCGGCACCCGGGGAAGAATGCTCCAGCCCCCCAATCCGGAACCCTTTGGGATGCCACCAGGATGCTCTTTGGCCAGCCCCAAGTCCCCACCCGCAAAAAAAACGTGTTCAGGCAAGGGGTTCCGTTCATTTCCCTCCCCACTTGCCTGAACGCGGCCGAAAGCCGGGGCCTCCCCCGGCTCAATATCCACGATTTATTCGCTGCGGTTGCGCTCCTTTGTTTCCGACAGCAATTTATCAAAACGGCTCTTATCCTTCATGATTTCCGCATGGCCATCCATAAAGCCGATGCACAAGCCTCTATCCGGCCAGGCGCCGAATATTTCATGGATGACAATATGTTGTGCGGCCGGGTATTTGGCGTGGTTTTTCCCTGGCATCAGGTATTCATAGCCCACCTCCCGCTCGGGATGATCCGGCGTTTTCAACACGTCCGGGCTGCCGAGGTACGAACCTTTTACCGTCAGCAGCTTGAGGTTTTCGGGCCATTTTTTATTATCATTCTCAAACATGACGCAACCAAGCAGGATCTGTTTGGTGTTGTTCAATTTATGGATCGCCTGGGCTCGGCCCTTGGCCGCGGCCAGCGTTGGCAGCAGTTGCGCAACCACCAGCTGGTCCAGGGTTGTCCTATCGAGGTTGTATGTGAGCCGGTTTTGATCCACCCGGATGGTGGTTTTGGCCAGGAGGGCCTCGATCACGGTTTTAACGGACGGGTCGTCAACCAGGCTGGACACTGATTTCAACACCTTCCCAACCGTCTCCTGCAGCTCCCTGGCGTCGGCTTCGCTGGCAGTAAGCGCGGTCACCTTGAGGCAGGTTTCGGGCGGAAAAACGATTTCCAGCGCGGCGCTGTTCAACGCTTTGAACAAGGCGGCGGCGGGGATTTGGGCGGTTCCCATCTGGATTTGAGGCAGCATTTCCTGGATGACCCGTTTTTGGTCGGGCACCGGCGCCACCACGAGTCCCAGGCTGCAATCCGCCATCGCCTCCAGGGCCTGGGCGAGATCGGTTTTGGCCGCCGCTTTGGCCGATATCAGGCGGGCCAGCACTTCGGTTTTCCCCAGGAGCAGGCATTCTCCTTGCAACTGCTTGTCAAAGGTGGCGAAAGGACTGTTTTTCAGCAACGGATCGAGGAGCGCTTCGAGCGCCTTTGGGTTCCCCTCTTTCGCCAACGGCATGGCCAGCACAAATTGCAGGCCATCCTGCGCATTGACCAGGGCATAAACCTTGCGTCCGCCTGCCTGGCGGAAGTCCTGGCGCCATTTTTCGATGACCTCCCGGGCGGCGGCCACCTCGTTGGTGATGCCGGCGGTGGCAGAAAGATCGGGGTTGGCCAGGCTCATCCATTCCAGGACCTTGTCCAGGGTGGCTTTGATGTTTACGTGGTCGGAATCCACCACCAGAACGGCATAGGCCTGATGGTCCAGCAGGGGCAGGACGGCCTCATTCCCCGCGGCCGCTGCGGGCGCCACGCTGCAGGTGGCGCACCAGGCGAGCCATCCGCCGAGCAGATATTTTGCGATCGTTCGAGGGTTCATATATTTTCCTTACTTGGTGGTGGTGGCATTGATGGTGATGACATATTTCAAACCTTTGCGGGCCGCCTCCCCGGGCGGGCTCGCGGCCTCCAGGAAGGCTTTGCCTCCCTCAATCTTATACTGGAATGGACTGCCGGTGATCGGATTATCGGGCACGGGGACGGCCTGGATTTCCTGCAGCGAGCCGGGCAGTTTTCCCTGGTTTTGTGAGGCATGCATGCGGATGGCTTCGACACAGCGCAGCAAGGCAAAATTCCGCTCCAGCAAGGCGCTGTTCAGATGGGCGCGGCCGAGGGCGGGGAGCAGCAGCATCGCCGGGGCGCCAATGAGTTTTTCATTTAAATCACTCGTGGCCGCCAATTTTTCCAGCTCGGCGGATCGGTTGGCGCTGGCGGCTTGGCGATAGGGAACATAGGCCCATTTCAAGGAGTTCTGGCTGTAATGCTGGAACACGCGCAGCCCATGGATCAAAGTTACCTGAGCGGCGGGAAATGAATCGAGGGTTTGCTCGGCAAATCCCTGCTGGAGCAGGGTTTTCTTGGCCAGCGGATAGAAAACGGCTACGAAGGCCGTGGCGGCGGCATTCGCGTGCCAATCATTATCAGCCTCCTCGTTGAACTCCTGGCCATTCATAAGGGTCGGCAGTTTGCGCAGCAGCCGGCTGGCTTCCTTGGCGGACAACACTTTTTTCTCAATCTCCCGCAATTCAGGGAATTGGTGGAAAAGCCACTCGTTTTCCCACTCCATGGAAAGCCGCAAGTCCACCAACGGGCTGGGCAGTGCGGTCAGCGCCCAATAAAGATTGGGGGCGCCCGGCTGCTGCACGAACTCTTCGACCTGATTGAGCATGATTTGCCCAATGGCAATCCCCACCAGCCCGTTGATCAGTGGCGATCCCAGGCTGGTGTCGTGCCCGAGGGCCAAGCCAGCGGTGAGCGATTCCAGGGCGTCCTCCCATTGCCGGTTCGCAATTTGGAACCGCGCCTGCAAGGCCACTGCCTGCCCCAGTTTTTTGAATCGGGCCAACTCGGGCAACAACAGGCTGAAGCCATCTTTCATGGGAAAATCCCAAAGGCAATATTGCCGGTGGGCCGCGGTGTGCAATTCCCGGAGGGCGCTTTGCGGGAGCGGTTCGGAACTTTTCGATCTCAGGATGGCCACGTTGGTGGTCAGCAGCTCGACGAAGTGGTCCCAGTTGGTATCCGTGGGTTGATTGGGCAGCAGGGTGATGGCCCGATAATAGGATTGGGCGGCGTTGCCCGGCTCCCGATTGGGCACCGTCACATGCAGCCGGTAGGCAAACGCCGGGTTTGGTTCCGGCGCGGGCTCCAGTGTTAATTCCACGGTGCGTGGCTTATCTTTGCCCGTTTGCGCCGGCAGCTCCGGAATGGAGCCAGCCAGGCCCGCCAGGCAGGCCAGCCAAAGGGCTGATTTTAAATAAGAATGTTTCATAATGTTCACTTTCCAGTTTATTCCGCTTACATTTGGGTATCGGTATTATCGGCTGTGGTCGAGGTGTAGGGCCTCCAGGATTCCACAGCGCCAGAGTGATTGCCGGAGCGTTCCCGGGGCAAGCCGTCCAGCCCGCGCCGCAGGACACCATCGAGCAATTCCAAGTAGCCGTTCATCTTGAAATTGATCCCCGGGGCGGATTCACCATGGCTGGCTACCCAGGGGTTGCTGGCCGATGGCCGCTCCGCCGGCCGGATTTTGCGTGCGTCAAACTGGACCTCCAGGGTTCCACTTTTTTCGGGGGTCCGGGAATTGGGCGGCACCTGAATGCTCCAGGAAATGGCCAGCAGGATCGCCAGCGCTCCCGATAAAGCCGGCCAGAACACCGGTTGCCGCCTGGCGGAAAACTGGCCGGCCCGAAACATCAAGCGGTCCCGGTCCAGATGCGTGGCGGCTGGTTTTAATCCGCCCAAAGCCTTTTCGAGTTCTTGATTCGCCGGGCTTAATTCAAATTCTTCCGACATGGTACCTCCATTTTCTTGCGCAAAGCCTCCATGGCTGTTTGATACTTGTGGAACACGCTGGATACTGGCTGACCCAGCACCGTTCCCATCTCCTTCAACGTCATCTGCCCCCAAATCCGCAGCACGACGACCTCCCGCAAATCCTCCGCCAGCCCGGCCAGCGCCGCCTGGGCCGCCTCGGCATCCACGGGATCGGTTGGCTGCCGTTCAAACCATTCGGACTGGAGGAACTCCAGTTCCCCGGCCCGGTTCTCCTGGCGCTGCCGCCGCCGCAAGCGATCGATGGCCTCGTTGCGGACCAGCCGGTACAGCCAGGCCTTGACGTTGTCCGGCTCGTTCCGTTGCCCCATCAAGCGGACAAATGCCTCCTGCACGACATCTTCGGCTTCGCCCGTTTCAAGCCACTGCCGCCCATAAAGCGTCAGTCCGGCCGCGTAGCTTTCAAACCATTGTCCTAATTTTTCCATGCCTGGCATTTCATTCCGTCATTAACCATGACGAGTTCGCGGCCGGTTTTTCCAAACAATTTTTTCCTAAAGGGCGGAGAGCTTAGAGCGGAGGGCTTAGGGCGGAGAGCTTAGAGCGGAGGGCTTAGAGCGGAGGGCGGAGGTCAGAGGTCAGAGGTCAGAGGTCAGAGGTCAGAGGTCAGAGGTCAGAGGTCAGAGGTCAGAGGGCGGAGAGCTTGACACTTCCACTTTGTTTGGTAAAGTAATCCACCATGGACACGAATTGGGCGGCACAAAATTTGCAGGTGATCCGCACTTTGATGGAGCGCACCGCGATCTATCGCCGGGCCCTGGCGCCGGTGATGATCACCCTGGGGTTGATCGGCAGCCTGGCCGGCGGGCTGGGGTGGGGGTTGGAGCTGGATTCCACCCGGCGCTTTGGCCTGTTTTGGACGGCGGTTTGCGGCGTGGCCCTGACCTCGGCGCTGCTGTTGGTGCGGCGCCAGGCCTTGCGCGATGCCGAGCCCTTTTGGTCGCTGCCCACGCGGCGGGTTTCCCAGGCGGTCCTGCCCCCCTTGGCGGCGGGAGCCGTCACGGTGGCTGCGCTGTTCCTGCCCCGGTGGCAGGATTCGCTCCAAGCCTGGTGGTTGCCGCCCTTGTGGATGATCCTTTACGGGTGTGCGCTGCACGCCGCGGCCTTCTTCATGCCCCGGGGCATGAAGCTCTTTGGCTGGCTGTTCATTCTCGCCGGCTCCGGGCTGTTCCTGGGGCTGAGCACCCTCGGCGGGGTGCCCCCCATGCGCCTGGCCCACGCCATCATGGGGGTGGCTTTCGGCGGTTTGCACCTGGTTTACGGCATCTACCTCTATTGGACTGAGCGTGCCAATCCCGCAGCGTGAATCCCGAACCTTTCTTTCAGCTCGACCGGGTCATCCACGAAAAGGGGCGCCTGGCCATCATGTCCCTGCTGGCGGCCTCGCCCCTGCTCTCCTTCACCGAGATGCGGGAGGCCCTGGGCATGACCGACGGCAATTTGAGCGTGCACATCCGCACCCTGCAGGAGGCCGGATACGTGGCGGTGACCAAAACCTTCCTCCTGCGCAAGCCCCATACCACCTACAACCTGACCCCGGCCGGCCAGGAAGCCTTCAAGCGCTACATCGACCTGCTGGAGCAGATCGTGGCCCAAAATAAAAAAGTATCGTGAGGCCTTGCGTTTTGAACGTTTATGAACGAAGTTGGTCATATACTTTGTAGTGCAAAGTCCATGGTGCTCACCGGTGGGTCCAGGAACCCGGGATTCCCGGCGGCGCCGCAACCAGATGACGGTTTATGAAAAAGATCATCCGTGCCGAACATGCCGGGATGTGCTTTGGCGTCCGCCAGGCCATCCAACTGGCCCTGAACACCGCCGGGCGCGAGCCGCTCACCATCCTGGGCGAACTGGTGCACAACGAAACGGTGCTGGCCCAGTTGCGCTCGCGGAATATCCAGATGGAGGACCAGCTCCAGCGGGTGGCCACCGGCCTGGTGATGGTGACCGCCCACGGCGCGTCGGAGGCGGCCAGGCAAAAAGCGGAGGGGCGCGGCCTGCGGGTGCTGGAGGCTACCTGCCCGCTGGTGAAATTGGTGCAGCGGACCGTGACGGACCTGGTGAGCCAGGGTTTCCACCCGGTCATCATCGGGAGCCGGAACCACGCCGAAGTGCGCGGTTTGACGGAGGATCTGGCCGCCTATGATGTGGTGTCGGCCGAGGTGGAGGTGGCCACGGTGGCCGCCCGGCCCCGGTTCGGCGTGGTGGCGCAGACCACCCAGCCCATCGACAAGGTCCGGCGCATCGTGGCGGCGCTGCGGGAGCATTTTCCAGATTCGGAGGTGCGTTTCATCGACACCGTATGCCTGCCCACCAAACAGCGGCAGGCGGCGGCCATTGAGCTGGCGCAGCACAGCCAGGTGGTGCTGGTGATCGGCGGGCCAAACAGCAACAACACGCGCGAGCTCTCGGCCACCTGCCGCCGCCATTGCCCCCGGGTGTTCCAGGTCCAAAAACCGGAAGACATCCAGGCGGATTGGTTCGGCGCCGTGGACACCATCGGCATCACCGCCGGCACCTCCACGCCCGATGAGCTGATCGACGCCGTGGAAGCCCGGGTGCGTGACCTCGCCCGCTGCCCGGTCCTGGCGGCAGCCCACAATTGAAGACTCCGGATTGGCCTTGGCCAGTTCCCCGGCGGGCGCTAGGGTGGCGCCATGACGAAACGCGTGCTTTGCCTGCTGGTTCACGGCTGCGAGGAAATTGAAACCCTGGCCCCGGTCGATCTGCTCCGGCGCGCCGGCGCCGAAGTGGTGCTGGCCTCGGTGACGGGTGAAAGCCAGGTCACCGGGCGCTGCCAGGTTGGCATCCGGGCGGATGCGGCCCTGGCGGAGGTGATGGATCAAACCTTCGACCTGCTGCTGATCCCCGGCGGGCCCGGGGTGAAAGCCTTGCGCGCCGATGGCCGCCCCGCCCAGCTGGCCCGGCGCTTCGCCGGGGAAAACCGGCTCGTGGCCGCCATCTGCGCGGCCCCCACCGTGCTGGCCGACGCCGGCCTGCTGGCGGGCAAACGCTTCACCGCCCATTTCTCCGTGCACGCCGAACTGCCCCAAGCCCTGGCCGCCGAACGGGTGGTGGAGGATGGGAACGTGATCACCTCCCGGGGCGCGGGCACCGCCGTGGATTTCGGCCTGGCCCTGGTGCGGCGATTATTCGGCGAGGCCGCCGCCCTGGAAGTGGGGCGTGCAATCATGGCTTGAAAACGGCGCCCGGACCAGCCAGGGTGGAGGCCACATTGACCCAATAAAATCATGAAAACGACACCAGGCACCGAGGCTCCCGCCATCAACCGCCGGGGCTTCCTGAAGAGTTCCACCGCTTTGACCGGGGCTGCCCTCGCGGGCACCCTGGAGCTCAGCCGCCAGGTCCATGCCGCCGGCAGCGATGTCATCAAAGTGGGCCTGATCGGCTGCGGCGGCCGCGGCACCGAAGCCGCGATCAACGCGATGAACGCCGGCCCGGATGTCCGCCTCACCGCCATGGCCGAGTTGTTCCGCGACCGCCTGGAGGCCAGCCGCCAGCGCCTCCGAGCCGCCAAGCCCGGGCAGGTGGCGGTGGACGACGACCATTGTTTCGTGGGGCTGGAGGCCTATCGCCAGGTGCTGGCCAGCGGGGTGGACGCCGTCTTGATCACCCCCTCCTCCTGTTTCATCCCGCGCATTTTCCACGCGGCCGTGGAAGCGAGGAAACATATTTTCTGCGAGAAACCGCACGGGCTCGATGTGCCGGGCGTGAACCTGGTGGCCGCGGCGGCGGAGACCGCCCGGCGCCACGGGCTGAGCGTCGTCTCCGGCCTGTGCTGGCGCTACGATCTGGGCGTGCGGGAAACCATGAAGCGGGTGCACGACGGCCAGATCGGCGACATCGTCGCCATCCAGGAAACCTACGTGGGCACTCCGTACATCGTCCGCGAGCGCCAGGAAGGCTGGTCCGAAATGGAATACCAGCTGCGCAACTGGTATCACTTCAATTACCTCTCCGGGGATCAGACCTCCCAGCAGCTGATCCACAGCATGGACAAGGCCTCGTGGGCCATGCGCGACCAACCGCCCGTCAAGGTATGGGGCACCGGCGGCCGCCAGGTTTGCACCCACCCCAAATTCGGAGACCAATACGACCACTTCTCCGCCATTTACGAATACGCGAACGGGGTGCGGGTATTCGGCTATTGCCGCGACATGCCGGACTGCTGGAACAACACCTCCGACCTCATCCTCGGCACCAAGGGCCGCTGCAACCTCCTCTCCTTCACCATCGACGGGGAGAAGAAATGGCGCTACGAGGGGCCGCGCCCCAACATGTACGACGTGGAACACGCCGAGCTGTTCGCCTCCATCCGGAAACGCGAACCGCTCAACAACGCCAGCTACATGTGCTTGAGCAGCCTGCTGGCCATCGCGGCGCAGGTGGCCGCCTATTCCGGCCAACTCGTGCCCTGGGATGAACTGCTGCAGTCCAAGCGCCAGCTGCTGCCCGCCGCTTTGAGCTTCACCAGCGAGCCGCCCGTGAAACCCGGCCCCGGCGGGATTTACCCCACCCCCATGCCCGGCAAGGAGGAATACGAGCGCTGGATGGGATAGCCCGTGACGCCGGTCACTCGATGACCGTCACCTTGCTGCCATAGCGGTAAACCCCGGCGGTCACGCCGCGCTGGCGGGCCATCGCGTCCAGGAGCAGCTCCTGCGTCGTGGCCGCACAGATGGGGAATACCTCCTCGCCGTGGGCGGGGACTTGCAGCACGCAGGCTTTGCCCGGCAGGGTGAAAGGCCGGTCCGTGATCGCCACCACCTGGCTGCCCTTTTCCGCCACTTCCACCGCCATGCTCTGGAGCAGCTCGTAAGTCCGGCCCTGGGGGATGAAAAACAAGGCCCGGTGGCCGGGGCCGACCAGCTCGAAGGGCCCGTGCCGGAATGTGCCCCCGGTGAACGGCGTCACCGCCGTGCGGGTGCCTTCCATGTAAGTCAGGGAGGTCTGCTTGGCCGCCGCCATCGCGGGCCCACGGGAAATGGCGTGCAGGCACCCCGCGTCCGCGATCAGGCCGGCCGCGGCTTCGATCCGCTCCAGGGAATAGCCGGCCATCGTCTGGCTGGCCTGCTCCAGGCGGTCCAGGGCCTGGTCCAGCGTGGCCTCCGTTTGCGCCATCAAATGCAGCACCGCCAGCGAGTTGACATAGGTTTTGGTGGTGATGGCGGTCTCGTGGCCCGCCAGCAACGGCAGGTGCAGCCCCGCCTGGCGGGCGATGGAACTGGCCGGGTTGTTGGTGATGGCCACATACCCCGGCGCCCCGCCATCCCGCTCCGCCACCTTGCGCGTTTCGACGCTCTCGCCGGATTGGCTGATCAGCACCTTCAAGCCTTTGCTCACCCGCGGATAATGCAGCCACTCCCCGGCGTCGGCCACCGAGGCATCCAGGCCTTGCGCGGTGAGCTGCGGGACTGCCGATTCCGCGACATACTCGGACGTGCCCATCCCGATGAACACCACGCGGGCTGTGCCCGCCGCCAGCCCCCGCCACCGGGCCAGCAGTTCCCGGCCTTCCCCGCGATAAAAACCAGCCAGCTTCCGCAGCGCTTCCGGCTGCTCTCCAATTTCTTTGACGAACGCAGTTGTCATGCCCGGGATGCTACCGCAGCGCCGGCGCGCTGTCCATCCAGTCCCGCCGGCGGGCGTTAAAAAGCCGCGCGCCGCCCCCCGGGAGGAAGGCGGCGCGCGCGGGAACCCTCAGTGCGGGATGGTGCCGTTATGGCTGTGCGAGCCGGTAGAACCGGCAGGGCAGATCGCCGGCTTTAATATCGATGAACGGCGTGGGCGGATCCGTTATTTCCACCGGGCCCAGCGGCATCCATTCCAGCAAATCGACCGATCCTTCCAGCTCGGCGTTCGCGGCGGGGTTGCCGGTCACGTTGATCAGGTATCCGCCATCCGGCCCGGGGGCCACGGAGGCGATTTCGGCGTCCGGCACCGGCACGAACACCCGGTGGGTGGGCGCCCAACCCGCCGCCTGCGGCCGGATCGGTTTGATCACGTAAATGCCGATCTCCTGGGAGTTGGCTTTTTGGCCGTTCACATCCTGCGCCTGCGCCACCACGGCGTAGCTGCCGGCGGCCGGGTTGGTCCACACCAGCGTATACGGGGCGTTGCTCACGGAACCGAGCAGCTTGCCCCCGGCATAGAAGCTGACCTTCGCGATCGCGTCATCCGCATCCGTCGCCTCCGCGGTCAGGGTGATATTGGTGGGGGTGAAAAACACCGACTGGTTGGTCGGGGAGATCAGCTTCACCACCGGCAGCGCGTTGGTCACGGTGATCGCGATGGAGGAGGAGATGGCGGTGACCCCGGCGGTGTCCGAAGCGGAAGCCAGCAGGGTGTATTTGCCGGGCGGCACATTGGACCAGGTGAAGCTGTGCGGCGAATTGCTGGCGCTGCCGATCAGCATATTGTTCTGGTAGAAGCTGATCTTGCCCACTTTCACGGTGCTGTCGTTCACTTCCGCGAGCAGCAGGATATTGGTCGGCCCCGCGAACACCTGGCTGTTGGTGGGGAAGATCCATTGCACGGCCGGCGGCACGTTGGTCATCGTGATTTTGACCGCGGTGGAAGCGGTTTCCGCGCCCGCAAAATCGACCGCCTTGGCATAAATGGTATGCGAGCCCAGGGCCAGGTTGGTCAGCATCAGGACATAGGGCGGGTTGGTCACGCTGCCCACCGATTTGGCGTCGGCGTAGAAGCGCACGTAATTCACGCCGTCATCGCCGTCTGTGGCCTGCGCGGCCAGGGTCACCTGGGCGGGATGCACATATATGGCCCCACTGACCGGGCTGATCAGCTTGATCACCGGCCGGTCGTTCGTGACCCGGAGGCTCACTTTATCGGAAACGCCCACAAAACCAAACTCATCGGTGGCCTTGGCCTGGAGCAGGTGCGTTCCGGCGGGCGGGTTGGTCCAGGTGAACACATAGGGCGCTTTCGCCACGCTGCCCACCAGCACGCCATCCTGGTAGAAGCTCACCTGGCTGACGTTATCATCGACATCCGTGGCCCCCACCTCGAGTTTGACCGGCTTGCCGATCACCGACACGGTCCCATTCGTGGGGCTCACCCATTTCACCACCGGCGGCGAGTTGGTCACGCTGATTTTTACAGCGGCGGACTTGGCGGCCAGGCCGGTGGCATCCACCGCTTCGGCATACAGCGTGTGTGCCCCAGCCGTGGCGTTGGTCCACGTGAACGTGTAGGGGCTCTTCACCGCGGAGCCGACCAGGCGGCTTTCGTTGTAGAAATTCACTTTGGCAATCGCGTTGTCCGGATCGGAGGCGGTGGCGGCCATGGGGATGCTGGTGGAGTGGAACACCGCGCCTTCCACCGGGCTGGTCAGCGCCACCACCGGGGGCAGGTAATCGTAACGGTTCTCCACGATCGTCACCCGGGCGGTTTCGTGCACGCCCACCCGGTAGGCGGCGTTGGTCGCCACCGTGAGCTGCACGTAGCGATCCTCGGGTGAGCTGGAGGATTTCAGGGGCGTGATGACGATCTCCACCGTCCGCTTGCCGGCGGGGATGGTGACCGATGCGGGGATCTCCGCATAATCGACCCCGTTGCTCGCGGTGCCGCTGATGGTGAAGTAAGCCTTCAACTCCGTGTTGGTGGTGTAGCTGCGCAGCACGATGAATGCGCCCGAGCTGCTGCCTTTCACCGCGGTGGGATCCGCCGGCAGGATGCCCACGGCCGGCAAAACCGTGGTGGGTGTAACGTCAGCCGCCCAAGCCCCGGAGAGGCTCCCGGCCAGTAAGAGCATCATTGCCGCCAGAGTAAGATCTTTGGTTTTCATAAAGTCATCACCGATGGGGAATTTCCCCTTCCTTATTTTTTGTTGTGTTAGGCAAACTTCAGCCAGCCAATCCTTTTTATCGAGCATAAATTATGCCGTACCTACATTTGGCTTATGCTGGTTTTCGCTGGAATACTTTGAACCTCCTTCACCCCAAACCTTTATATCGCGCGCAGGCTTGGCCAATCCCACCCCCCTTGAAGGGCCGATTGGGTGCCCTGCCCCAGGGCACACCGCTAAAAGTGGGAAATCCACCCCGCCCATTATTTGCGGTCGCTGGCCGGCGGCAGCCGGAATTCCAATTCCACGCTCCCCAGCAAGGACCGGGTGCGTTCGTAGGTGTCCCAGTTGGCCAGATCCCGGTCCTCCAGGCGGGTTACCATTTCCAGCAGGCGCGGAAAGTCGAAAAAGGGACTCAAGGTAACCGCTTCATGGCCGGGCGCTTCCGCGCGCAGGCGGACCGTGGCGGGAATGGTCACCGTACCGCGCCCGGATTTCAGCTCGTGGGCTTTGCCCAGCCGGGGCTGATTGGCCGAAAACCGCACTTCGGTCAACCGGCCTCCCGGCAGCAGTTGCCCGGACTTGGCGTCCAGGATTCTGGCGGCGACCACGGCGGGCACCGGCGGCGGTGGACGGTGCGGTTTTTCATCCAGGAAAAATGCGCCGGAGATGGCGCGCTGCCGGGCTTCATCCTCCCCGAACACCCGGACGCAGAACCACGAATTCTGGCTTTCCTGGACGGCCAGGCTCATTTTCCAGGCCGGGGAGCGGCCGGGTATGTTGAATTGCTGCCAGGGCTCCCCGTTGCGCAGGATTTCCAGGCGCCGCAGCCCGCCCGGCTGGCAGCCCGAGGACCAGGCTTCGATGCGCAACTCGTGGGGCCGTCCGTTGGCGGGCAGGGCCGATCCCGGTGGCGCGCCATCCAGCGTGGCGAGGAGCAACGGGCCGGTGGTGACCACGTTTTTCCCTTCCGCCATGGCTTGGGCCACCGCCGCCAGGGTGAAGCCGCCGGGCGCGTAAGTGTAGGTGCGCACCGCCCCGGGCACCGCCCCGCCCCGCCGGTCGAAGCAGGCGTCCGAGGAACCGGTGGCCGCGAGCCGGTAGCCGTGGTTCAGCAGGAGGGCCCACGTTTGGAACGCGATCTCATTGGCCCCGTTTTCACCGGCGCCGGTGAGGACATCCAGGCCGTCATAAGTCGGGCCGGCCAGCGTGTCCAGCGGCAGTTCCACCGCCAGGTTGGAGATCCGCATCTGTTCCCGCCGGGCATAGCCTCCCTGCCCGCCCCAGGCGCCCATCCACCACCGCGCCGGATGCGAATAAAAAGCCCGGCCGCCATTTTCATGGATGAACTCGTGCATTTCGAAATTCGCGAACGACGGCTTGCTGGATTCGTAATCCCAGGCGCTGGTATCCAGCAGCGTGCGGATGGCATCCCGGCCATCGCTGGTGCGGCCCCGCAGGGCCACGGTCCAGCCATGGCCCAGGCATCGCCCGGCATCGCCCAGGTAATAATTCTTGGGCGCTTCCAGGTTCCAGGTGGCCTGGCATTCGGCGGTGGACCGGGGTTTGAACTGCGCCTCCAAGGCTTCCGGCGACGGATCCTTCAATTCCCAAGTTTGGGCGGCCGCCAGGTATTGGAGATCCGCCGCCGCCCCCGCGAGCGCCACCTCGTCGAAGTTCACCGGGATGGCTTTCTCACCATGGAGCATGTGCGCATGGTTTTCCCCCGCATACCAACCCTGGCGCCGGAGGTCCACCACCCGTTCCAGCGTGACCTTCAATTCCGCTTTCTGGCCAGCCCGGAGCACCAATTCGCGCTCCACCGCCCGGATCTCTGGTCCACGGGTGATCCGCACCCGGGTCGGGCCTGGGGGCAGGAGCTTCTCGAACCGGCCCCGGCAGCGGAAGCCGGCCGTGAACGATTCGCTTTCCCGGACGGTGCGGCCTTGCGCGTCGGTGATGCAGACCTCGCAAGGCACCGGCAATCCGCTGGCGGCATCGACCACCAAACCGCTTAACGCCGCCGCATCCGCGGCCATCCCCTGCCCGCCGGCCAGGAGCAGAATCGCGAACCAACCATGGAGGAATTTCATTTTATACCCCTTTTCTTCCGAATATCCTTCACTCCAGAATAACGCGAATCCCCGGTTATTGCCAATGTCTATCGCAGCCGTGATTCGCAGCCGTGCTCCTCCGGTTGAAATGCCAGCGAATGCGCCACCCATTCTGGCGCCGGGCGGGAACCTGGCTGCCAGCCGCCCCGCCAGCCGCCCCTTAATCCAGCACCGGGGCTTCGATCATTTCGATCATTTCCTTGGCATGGTCCGGGGTTTGGGCGATATTCCTCCCATATGAGCCAGGCCATCCGCCTATTGCATACCCGGTATCGGGTGAACAACCTCCAGCCGACGGTCGATTTTTATAAAACCGTCCTGGGCTTGGAGGAAGTCAGCCGCCACGCTTCGCCCCGGGGCGCCCAACTGGTTTTCCTCAAAGCGCCCCAGAGCGAGGAACTCATCGAAATCTGCCAATTCCCTGCCAGCGGCCCGGTGCAGGTGCAGGCCGATCTCACCCACCTGGCCTTTGAAGTGGAGAGCCTCGAAGCCTTCGGCCAACACCTCGCCCGGCTGGGCTTGAGCTATTCGGATGGCCCCCACTGCTCCGCCGCCGGCAACCGCATCGCTTTCATCGACGCCCCGGAAGGCTACGAGATCGAGCTGATCGAGCCGCCCCGCCCCCGCCGCTGATCCAACGACGGGCGGGATCCTCGCGCCCACCGCCTCCCGGCGGCCGCCGCGGGCGTAAATTGATCCGCTCCATTCCGGAACAGCCATCCGGAGCTTTTCCGGAGGCCTTGCGTCCGCCTCCCGGCGGCGACCTGGAGGGCGTTTTGGATCCCAAAAATCAAAATTGCCAACCCCGGAAAATACCGTTAAAAAATGCCCCGAATGGGTAACCAACCGCCATCGCCG
Organism: uncultured Verrucomicrobiota bacterium; assembly: GCA_903845125.1. Lineage (GTDB taxonomy): Bacteria > Verrucomicrobiota > Verrucomicrobiia > Limisphaerales > UBA1319 > CAIMWS01. Next base: position 3,234 of record CAIMWS010000042.1, on the reverse strand, counting down.
AAGGCACCTGGCACGCGCCTGGACCCGCTGGACCCGCTGGAACAGCAGGCACGGGCTTTTCTTGCCGCCGGCAAATGGCGGAAAGCGCGCGATGAATTCAAGGAATTGTGCAAGGTGGATCGCGCCCGTTTTTTGCCCCTGCTGATCCAGGCCAACCTGGGGCTCGCCCGGGACATGGCGGGCAAGGGCCAGACGTCCGAAGCCACCCAGGTGCTGGCTTATTTGAAGACCATCGCCCAGCCCGCGGATTGGAAACCGCTGGAGCTCCAGCTGGCCCTTAAAACTGGCGCCGCCAGCGAGGCCAGCGCCGAAATCCTCGGCCTGCTGTCCGCCGCCGGCCCGGGGGCGGGGGAGGCCGACCGGTGGCGTATGGCGGACCAATTGGTGGTGGCCTTTGTCCCGGCGCCCGCGGCGGCGCCGGCGGAGGCGGCCGTGGCGCGGGATCTGGCGGCCATCCACGAGGCCCTGCGGGCGCTGAGCGGGAGCCAGTTTGAGGCGTTGCAGGAGAGCCTGCGGCCGGTCAGCCAGCAGTCCCCCTTCCACCACTGGAAGCTCTGGCTCAAGGGGCTGGCCGCCTATTACCGCGGGGATTCCGCCAAAGCCGCCCGGTTTTTTGGCGAATTGCCCGCCGGATCAGTTCCCGCCCTGGCGGCCGAACCGCTCCTGCTGCTGCTCGCAAAAACCTTGCCCGGAGTACCCCGCCCAATGCCCAACGAAGCCGCCCTGGCCCGGCTTTGCCAGTGGCTGGGTACCCCCGGCCTGGCCCGCACCCTGGTCCAGTCCCAAAAAGCCTGGCAGGACCGGGACCCCGTCGAGGCCTATCTCAGGCTGGCCGAGGTCTGGAGGAAAGCCTTTCCCGCGGTGGATGCCAGCTGGGCCGGGGCCCTCACCGATTTCTTTTTCAAGTGCGCCTTCCAGCTGCCGCGCGACGAGTCCGAGAGCTTCCTGAATTTCGTGGAAGACCTCGGTGAAAGCTCCACCCACCCGGTGGAGCGGTGCCTGGCGCTGCAGCACACCTGCCTCTTTGGAACCGCCGTCCTGCCGGCCAGCCTGTTGGAGCAATATTGGCGGGAATTCCTATACTTGCGGAGCGAGCTCTGGGGCGCCAATGCCCGTCTGGACTCCCAGGCCCTGGCCTGGCTGGGCGCCCAGCTGGCCATGCCCGAAGCCCGGGCCCCGAGCCCTTTCCGCTTTTGGCAACGGCCTGGTTCCTCCGAGCCCAAGGCGGCCGAGCCGGCCATCCAAGCCCTGGTGGAAAGCTGCCAGCTGGATCCCGAAAACCTGCCGGCCGCACTGGGCTTGTGCAAGCTATACGAAACCCTGCGCCGGACCAGCGACCGTAACCGGCTCCTCGACCAGTTGACGGTGCGCTTCCCCCAGCGCAAGGAGGTGCTGGTGGAGGCGGGCCGGCTCTGCCTGGAGCGCAAGGCGTTCAAAAAAGGCCTCGACTACCTGGAACGGGCCCGGCAGCTGGACCTGCTGGACACCTCCATCCTGGATAAAATCCTGGGCGGCCGCCTCGAGCAGGCGCTGGCCAATTGCAGCCCCGCCACCAGCCGGGATAAAGCCGCCAAGATCCTGGCGGAGCTGGAGCAGGCCGAGGCCCTGACGACGGAGGATCCCGGGAATTTCCACCGCGGCCGGTGGTTGTACCTCACCTCCTGTTCGGTGTTGGCCCAAGGTTTCGGGCAGTGGGAAAAGTCCAGCCAGTTGCGGGAACGCGCGCTGGCGGCGGCCCCTTTCCGCGCGGCCGTTTTTCTGGCTCTATGCTGGCTGCAGGAGGAGTGGCTGCGGCTCCAGGCGCAGCTAAATTGGAACAGCGACTGGAAGGCCTGCTTGAAAAGCGCCAACCTGGAGCAAGGCTGCCTCCTCGCCACCCTGATCCAAGATCTCTTTGCCCGCCTAAAAAACGTCCCCCAATGGGAGTTCAAGATCAAGGCCCGCCGGCTGTTCGATTTCCTCCTGGCCGCCACCGGGCGGCCCTGCCACCCGGAAACCGTGGCCCGGTTCCTCACGGCAACCCTGCCCCTCTTCGACAACGACGGCTCGGGGAATGTTTTCGAACAGCCGCACCGGCTCGCCATCCGCCGGGCGCTCAAGCAGGATCCCCGGCATCCCTTGTTGCGCCTTTATTGCGTCAAGTTCCCAAGTTTCACCTGCCGTTTCCGGCGCCGGGCGGGTCAGGAACGCGAGGTGCGGTCCATCCTCGCCGAGGCGGAGCAGCGGGGCGATTCCAGAACCGCGGACCAGGCCCGCACGATATTGAAGGAATTCACCCCGGCCGGCCGGCCCGGCCCCCGGCCGTTCGACATCCCGATCCCGGAGGGCTTCTTCGACGACGGCTTTGACGACGGCTTGGACGATGAGGACCTGCGTGACGGCCCTGACGACAACGACGGCCGGGGTACTTTCCAACCTTTAATACCCCCGATGGTCAGCCCCGGGCTGAAAAGCCGGTTGAAATCGCATTTTGAAAATTGGCCCCTGGCGAAAGTGGAAGAGGTGATGTCCGACCTGGCGCTGGCGGTCACCGCTTCCCCAATCGAACGCCGCAAACTGGAGGGCAAACTGGCGCGAAGCCTGCCGCTGGACCTGGTGCGAGCCTTCATCCAGGAGCTCAGCCTGCCGACGCCGGCGCCAGACCCGGACCCGGACCCGGACCCAATCCCGGCCCCACCGCCGCCCGCCCGAAAAAAAACCAAACCACCGCCGCCTGAGGATCCGCGGCAAACCACGCTTTTCTGACGCATGAATCCCTATCTTGTCCTGGGCTTGCCTCCGGACGCGGATGACCAGCGCATCCGCCAGGTCTACCTCGATGCCGTCAAGGCGGCCCCGCCCGACCATGAGCCGGAGCGTTTTCAAGCCGTGAGCCAGGCGTATGAAGCGATCAAGGATGCGGACCAGCGCATCAGGCACCAGTTGTTCTCCCAGACGTCCGAGTCCGCTTCGCCCATGGACGCCTTCCTGGATTTCGCCCGCCTCCAGGCGCCGCGGCAGCCCCCCGCGTTCGAAACGCTGAAAACCTTTTTGCGTGACTGCGCGCGGCTTTGAGTCCAACGTTTTCCCGCCTTGAAACGATGAATCCTTTAAACCCGATTGACGAAGAGCCTCTCCGCCCGCCCGGTGGCGAACCCGGGGAGCACGGCGGCGCCCAGCCCGGCTTGGAGGCCGGGGACGAGGTGGAGGAGCTTGATGAAGACGAGGAGGGCGGGGAGGCCGCCGGGCTGGCCG
>CAIMWS010000041.1 GCA_903845125.1 uncultured Verrucomicrobiota bacterium | reverse complement strand
CCCCAGCCAACTGGCCAGTAATAGGCCACGCAATAAGGCCCATCCCCCACGTGAAAGAAAGCGTTTTCTCACGTTCAATTTCCCTATTTTATATCTTGATTATTGGTCTGCGATGAATTTCATATCCGCCACATTTATTGTCAAATGGAAAAAGAGCATAAAGGAATATTCGAACTCCAACTCATTGCTGGCAAGCAGGTTGCATAGCTAAAAATCAGCGTGGAGCGGAGAGCGTGGAGCGGACCCGGCCTACAGTGGGGCCTTGACCGGCGCGGCCTGTGGAATTGGGGCAAACGGATTAGATTTCAGATTTCAGATTCAAGGTTGCAGGGGATCCGGCCTATAGTGGGCTCGGCGCCCTGGCTGTGGAAGTGAGGCTTTTTGCTGGCGGGGATCCCAATGCGCCGGATGTGATGCGGACGAGAATCCACCTCAAGCGCCGGTCCGCAGCGCTGGGCGGTGGGCCAAATCCAAACCGTGGGTTAAAACGTACAGTTACCGTCAAAGTTCGCTCCACGCACGCCGCATCCCGGCCCCGTGTATCCCGTGACGGTGATCGCGCCGTTTTTTGATGGAGCAGGTGAATTCGCAGGCTTGGGCCGGGCAAACGAAGCATCCCAGGCCGGCCGTTGCGAAGGTGCGCAGACCTTGGCAAGTCTCATTGGCTGATGGATACCACGCCGGGACATGGAAGGCCAGCTTGCCGGAATCCAGCGTCCGCTCTCCAGGTCAGCGGCTCGGGAACCAACCCGGTGTGCCGATGCCATTGGAGGAGAACCATCCCCCCCGCGCCCCGCTGTTTGGGCAGCTTGGGGTTCCGGGTGGTTCTGGCGCCGGCTGCAAAACAAGGAACCGGCGGGAAATCCCTTTTTCCCCAGCGTGCCATTGGTATGGAATTTCCGCGCGCCCAGCATTGTTTGCCGGGCGGATTTTTGACTTTAGAATGGATCCGCTACTGGCGCGCCGAGTTGAGGGCCGCTTTGACAACCCCGGCCGCGGTGGGCAGGATGGGCACCAAGGCTTCGATATTCTCGTTGATCCGGCGCACCAAATTCTGCGCGCGATAGCTGAGCAGCTTGCGATACCAGTTCACAAATTCGCGGCTGATGGCCATCTCTTCAGCCGGATTCAGGGAGGCTTGGAGGTTCTGGCTTAACAAGCCGCAAATCACCAGCGCAGCCATGGCGGGAAGGTTTTGCTCCGAAGCCAGCTTTTGCCAGTAAGGAAAGGATAGTTCCACCTGCTGATTCAACAGCAAGGCCTCCGCCCGCTGGGATAGCAGGGGCCGATGGCTGGGGCAGTTCCGCTCGGCTTCAGCGGTCCAATCCGCGGCCACTTCCAGGAAATCCGGCTTGGATAAAGCGATGCGGCCGCCCAACTCCCACGCTTTGGCCTCACCGGGCTGCGCGTTGACCAGTTGATGCAGCAATTGCAGCGCCTCCACCGGCCGCTGGCGCTCGGATAGGAGGACCGCATAATCCAGATGCACTCCCCGGTTTTGGGGGTCATCCACCAAGGCGGCCTGGAACGCTTTTTCCGCCCCCTCGTAATCTTCCAGCCGCAGGCAACAGACAGCCAGGCAATGGTTGGGACCGGCCTTGCGGACATCCCGATTGGTGGGAGTCAAACAGGGCTGGTTGCGCCGGGCCAGGCACAGTTTTAATTGTTCCACCGCTTCCCGATATTGCTTCAACTCCACGTGCGCCAGGGCCACGGCAAAGTGGAAGGAGGCCGGCAAAACATCCATTTGCGCCAGCGGGGATTGCCCCAACCGGACGACTTCGGCATGCCGTTTGGCGTCGAGCAGATGGGAGCTGTAACGCACCAACAGGGTTTCCCGCAACTCGGGCACGATCAGGTCACGGGGCTGGGCGGAAAGGACTTCAATGGCCTGCCGGTATTGCTCCAGGCCCTCCTCCAACCGGCCCGAGCGCACCAACTCCAGGCCGTAATTCATCAGCAGGTTGGGTTCTTCGGGCAATTCCTCCACCGCTTTTTCCAACAGCCGCAGATTGCGCTCCACCTTGTTGCGCTCCTTCACCAGGACCTCCGTGTAGCCGTAGTGGATCAAGGAGACTGGCGAAAGCTTGTTCTCCAAGCCCCATTCCCGGCGGCGGACTTCGATCGCAGCGAAGATCTGCTCGTGGACCCGGCCGATGTAAAAGAGCCCGGGTGCATTGCGGTAAAGGCGCGGCACAAAGGTGCCCCCCTCCTCCTCCCGGTTCTTATCGGCAATGGCCACGCGGTAGGCGATCGCCTGGGGATTGAGCATCTCCTGCTGCAGCAAGGGGACACTTTCAGCGGAGAGTTCCTCGTCCGCATCGATCATCAGGACCCAATCGCCAGTGGCGTGTTCCAGGGCCGCATTGCGGGCATCGCTGAAATTGTCGTTCCAGGTAAAATGGTGTATTTCCGCGCCAAATTCCCGGGCGATTTCCACCGTGCGATCCGTGGACCCGGTATCCACCACGACCATCTGAAAGGCCACGGATTTTACCGAATCCAGGCATTTCCGCAGGAAGCGCTCCTCGTTTTTAACAATCAAACAGACACTGAGCCGCGGCAATGGGCTGGGGGATTTTTCATCCAAGCGCAAATCCTCAAGGCCCGGCCAGGCGATTTTCCGGGCTTTGCCTGTAGGCAACGGGTGTTTCACAAATTGCTGTGCGGGCTTCCACCCCGGGGCCATGGATTGGGATTTTCTGGCGCAGCGCCCGGCAAGGCCAGGATCGCCAGCCGCCAGGGCAATTTCCGCCAGCAACAAAAATGCCTCCGGGTGATAGGGCCGCGCCCGGATGGCCGCGACGGTTTTTTCCCAGGCGGGGATAAATTGGCGTTTTTTCAACCAATTCCTGATTTCGGCCAATTGCCCCATTTTTCCCGCGGGAGGCAGAGGAATGGCCTTGGCTGATGGCTTGGGATGCGGCGGCAATGTAGCGGCGGCGGGATGCTTCTGAGACAGAAGGTTGCGCATGTGCTGCACCGCGGCCCGGGCCGCCCGCTCCCAGGTGTATTCCTGCCGGACAAATTCCGCGGCCAAACGGGCTTTGGCCTGGACTTCCTCCGGATGCTCGTATATCCAGCGCAGCATTTTCTTCAAATCCTCGTAGGAAGGCTCCAGCAACCAGCCGGAGCGGGCCATCGCCATATTCCCAACCATCTGCCCAATGTTCTTGCGCAAGGCGGGTATCCGCCAGGCCAGCCGGTCATCGGCAAAATCGTCGGTCGCCCCTCCCCCAGTGACCAATACCGGCAAGCCACAGGCCATGGCTTCCAAGACCGGCAGCCCGAAGCCTTCCCCGCGATAAGGGTGCGCCAGGCAATGGCAGGCGGCATAAAGACCCGGCATGCCTCCGGGAGCAATCTCATCTTCCAAGTATAAGATTTCGGGCGCTCCTTTTAAATTTTGAGCACCCTTGATTTGCTGACTCATCAGTTGCCCGGCATAAAAGGCTGGGCAGCCGGCTTCTTTGACGACCAGGCAGACATCGTCGGCCGCGGTGAACGTCTCCAGGTAGGCTTTCAGTAGCAGATCCGGCCCCTTGCGATGAATGGTGCCCCCGACGAACAGGAATTTGAATTTCCGTTTGGTGTTCAAGGCCATCGGGGAACTGCCGGGCTTAAAGACTTTGGGATCGATGCCGTTGGGAACCACTTTGACTTTGTCTGGCTCGATTCCGGAATCGATATACGCCCGCCTGGCGCATTCGGAAGGTGTCCATATTTCCGAGACGTTCCGGGCGCCGTTAACCCACTCCAACGGGACTGCGCCATATTCCCAGGGCTGATACAGGACCCAAAGGCCTTTGGAGGGGGCGTTGAAATTGGGCGGCCACTCCTGCCGGATATGCACATGGCAGCGCGCCGGTGGAACGGATTGGATTTGGCCATGCGCAGCCTCGGCCTGGCTCATTTTCTGGCTGGATACCCGGGTCAGCTTTACCTGCGTTTGGCATTCCAGGGCGCGGGTAATCTCCCGGTTGACATGAGAAAGGCTGCCCAAATCCCCAAAGGTCCCCTCCCAGGTCACCAACAGGTCCTGGGATTTCTTATCCAAGCCAACCGGGGTGGCTTTGGTGGAGCGTGCCACCGCCGCCGGCAGAACCGGGGTGGACAGTTTGCGTTCAATCGCCTGGATCCGGGCGATGATCCGCTCCGCCACCGGCTGGCGGCTGAAATTCGCAAGGACATGCGCGCGGGCTTTCCGGCCGATGCCCCGCGCCTCCTCAGGGTTTTGCTGGACCTGGCGCATCAAACGCCGGAAGTGTTTTTCCGAGGGATTGGCCCAACGGTGGCCGCGGTATAACACCAACTCGATATCGCCAACGTCCGCCAGTTCGCTGTCGATCAAATAGGAGTTTTCCCGGTTCATGAACTCGGTATTGGCGCTCCAACCCGTGGCGATCACGGGTAAGCCCATCATCATGGCCTCGTGATGCGGACGTCCCCAACCCTCACCGCGGCTGGGCGCCACCAGGCAATCAACGGATTTATACAAACGTGGCATGTCCACCGGGGCGATTTTTTCAGTCAACAACTCAAACCTCGGGAGGGACGATTCCTTCAATCCCAATTGCTTGACAAATGCCGAAATAGTGGCCTTCAACACGGCACCCGCATCCTCATGCGGTTTTCCGAATAGGTAACAGCGCAGGTAAAGGCACACGTCGTCGTCGGGTGAAAACTCACGGAAATAGCCGGATAGCAATACGTCCCACGCTTTTCGGCTGGACCATTCAAACACCGAAAGGAAATTATAGGCCGCCGGATTGGGCAGGGGCAAGGGGGTGTGCGCCTCCGGATCAAACTCCTGTTCGTTGACCGCGCCGGGAATAACGACCAATTTGTCGCGCATTACTCCACTGGCAGCGAAGGTTTCGACATTAAACCGGCTCGGAACCCAGATCTCATCCATCTTGTTGCATTCGCCAAGCCATTGTTTGGGGATCCGGTCCGTTTCAAACATGGTTCGCCCAATATGGTAGGCCGCGCCTGGCAAACGCACAAATCCGTGCGCCGGCGCGTGGGAAATTTGAATGCCGGAGGTCAGGGAGAAAAAGCGATCCCGGGCCTGAAATAACGCATTCCGGTCCTGAACGGGCAGATTTTCGATGAATTTATCCGAATAATAGGATTGATGGAACAGACCGATATTCAAACGATCAACGAGTGGAACCAGGAAATTAACCGCCTCGCTGGCATAGCCACTCATATTGAAAACCGGGGCCAGCCAGCGCACCGGAATCTGATTGCCAGCCGGTGCGGGAGGAAGGGGTATCTGAACCTCCCGCAGGGTCAAGCCTTCCAGGCAGGCCTCAGGTGCCTGCAAACCAGCCAAAGGCAGATACTGTTCCACCGCCTGGCGAAACCGATCGTCCACTTGAGGATTCCATCTCTGATCGTTGAGTTCGCCGTTATGGTCGGCGATCAGCCGCCCCCACCGCTGCAAAAGATATGGATGGTTCTTGAAGCGCATCAAGCCGAACCGCAACACATCGGCGAACTCGGCCAAACGCTCATGAATGGCAAAGATTTCTCCCAATTCCACCAATCTTTGGATGGAAGCCGTCTCCAAGAAGCGGCGCACCCAGTTTTGAGTCAGGCCTTCCATCCGCCGCAGGGTGTTGCGCCCAACACTGGTATAGGTGGCATCCGCATGGTAAACACAGGAAGGATGATGATGGCGGATAACAAATCCATGTTTCTGGCAGGCCCTCGATATCGTGACGTCTTCACCATAAACCGTCGCCGCGTCCCAGCTGATCTTGTCGAAGACCCACTTCTTCACGAGCAGCGCGCCGGCCGTGGCATAGACGAATGGATCCGACTCCTCTGGATTTAAAATCCGGTGCCCGGTCGGTCCGCCAAAAGTAGCATAATCCCAATACCGGGAGCCATCGGGGCAGCGCATCTGGAAAGTCACCACGTCCGCCTTTCCTTCAAATTGGCTGAGTTTTTCATGCCAATCGCGAGCTAACAGGCAGTCGTCGTCCAGAAATACCACATTTTCAAACCGGGCTTTGGCCACCGCTTTATTACGAATGGCGCCGCGTCGGCACTCCTGGGCCTCCTTCACGGCGTCCACATAGGTGATGCCCGGTTCCTCCTGGTATTTGCCGGCCACCAGGATCTCGAACTGCGGAATCCTTTGGGCGCGAATGCTGGCAAAAACCAATCGGATCAAATCTGGCCTTTGCCCGCCCGTCACAATGCAGAAGGAAAAGGGCTGGCTGGCCAATGAATTGCCCACCCTATCGGGCTTACCGGCCACCTGGATTACCGGCTCTGGCGGAGCCACTGGCTGAGCCACCGGCGGAGCCACTGGCTGGGGCACTGGCTGAGTCACCGGCTGGTGCACTAGTCGCGCCTCCTTGGCGGGTGGCAATCCTTGGAGCACTGGATGGGTGCCAGGCGACAGGCTGGCGGCCTGGTCGAATTGGCTGACCGCCACCCTTTCCAAATGATCCGCCAATTGGGGATCGGGCCAAATGCCCCCCCGGATGTGCCTGGCGAAATCCATGAGTGCCGCCGCGCGCGATTCGGCGGCGTTGGCCGCATTTTTCAGCTGGGGATAAATCCACTCCAGCGGCAGGGTGGAGCGATAAAACCGCAGGATTTGATTGGTCTCGGAAACGCAAATATCCCGGTGTTTGCTCTCATTTCCGGCATCGTAATAAAGCCCCAGGACTTCGGGAATATGATAAGCCCCAAACCGCGCCCCAAGCCGGATAAAAAATTCATAGTCGCCGGCGACCTTCGAGAAAGGATCAAAATAACCGATTTCCTGGTGCACCGACCGGCGCCACATCGGTT
>CAIMWS010000040.1 GCA_903845125.1 uncultured Verrucomicrobiota bacterium | reverse complement strand
CCCACGAACTGGACGCCGGCTCCTGTTTCGTGAATGCCTTCGTCCGCTCCGACCCGCGGCTGCCCTTTGGCGGCATCAAACAATCCGGCTTCGGCCGCGAACTATCGGTGTTTGGCATCCGCGAATTTGTGAACATCAAGACCGTCTATGTCCGTTGACACCCTATGGTCAAGCCCCGCGAGATAGAATTAAGCCCGGAAACCGTGATCCCCATCCTGTATGAGGACCGCGCCATCCTGGCCATCGACAAGCCCAGCGGCTGGATTCTGGCTCCCGATTCCTGGGACCAGACGGCCCGCAACCTGCAGCTGGCGCTGGTTTCCAGCCTGAATTCAGGGGCTTTCTGGTCCCGGTCCCGGAATTTGAAATATATCCGGTTCATCCACCGCCTGGATTCGGAAACCAGCGGCGTCCTGCTGCTGGCCAAAAATGCCGGGGTATTGCCTGTGTATAGCCGGTTGTTTGAATCGCGCCAGGTGGAGAAAACCTATCTCGCCGTGGTGAAGGGCATCCCGAGCCAGACCCAATGGACCTGCACCGCCACCCTCGCCCCGGATCCGCACCAAGCCGGACGGATGCTCGCCAACCTCCCCGATGGCAAACCGTGCGAAACCCGGTTTGAGGTGATCAAAAACGGGCCTGGTTGCGCCCTTGTCCGGGCCCGGCCGCTCACCGGCCGCACCCACCAATTGCGGGTGCACCTGGCCTGCTCCGGGCACCCCATCATCAACGACTCCCTCTACGGCTCGCTCTCCCCCATGTTCGCCCACGCCCCCGCCGCCCTGCGCGCCATTTCCCTGGCCTACCAGGATCCGTTTCAAAAACTCCCCATCCGCATCTCCGCTCCCAACGCAGAATTCCTGGCCCGCTATGGCTTCGGTGACGCACCCCAAGGCCAATAATAATGCAACGGATAGTTGCGGGTAATGACCAGAGTCTGGGCTGGTGCCGGAATTCAAGACCAAGGTGCAGGCGCGCCAGGCGGTGCTGAAACAGGTGTGGATCTATAATACGCGGCGGCTACACGGGTGCCATCAAGTTGGGGCGGCAAAGAGGTGGGATGCGACCCGCTGCAACGAATCCCTCACGCTCAATGGGCACACCGCTACGCTCAGTTCAGTGGCCTTTTCACCTGACGGCCAGCGGATTATCACCGGAATTTTGGATAATACAGCCAAGGTGCGGGAGGCGGCCAGCGGGCCGGAACTGCTTACGCTCGTGGAGCACAGCAATTGGATTTGGTCGGTGTCTTATTCGCCGGACGGCAAACAGATTGTCACCAGCAGTATGGATGGGACCGCCAAGGTATGGGAGGCGGCTACTCCCCAGCAAGTTGCCGCCTGGCAGAAGGAGGAACAGGAGGGTGAGGACCATTAGGCGTCAAAAAAACCCACCCTTTGATGACGAGATTTATTGGTTAACGCGGAAATAGCGAGCCTGGCCGCTTTCGATCACAATCGTGGTCGGATTTTGTGTTCCGAGGGAAGTCCACACAGTATTCGTGGGCTTGAGTTCAGTAGTCGATTCCAACGTGCCGCTGGAGCCCAGCCAACTGACGATAACATTGCCACCCGAACGGGTGATACTCAGCCTGGGTGTAATGGCCTCCACAGTAATGTGAAAGACGGTTTCAACACGGCCACCTGCCGGATTACCGTCATACCCGGTGCACCCAACAACCACTTCATGCTCCCTCACCTCCAGCGGAGTAAGCAGCAAATGGCAGCCTGCAGCGGCCGCGAGTGCCGTTTTCCCGACCGTGTCCTTCGCACCAAAAAACTCCAAAAAGTTATTCTCCGGCAAGGGGCCAACCTCAAATTCCGGAGAATTGATGTTATATGTGTTGATGTTCGTCACTGGCCTGCCGTCGATGAAGGCATAGTAATCGGAGGCATATTTCTTTATCCAATCACTCGCGGCTTTGCGGAGTGATGCTTCATCATCTCCGTGGAACGGGGGATCTTCAAGTTGCGAGCATTCCACATTATATCGGACAGGCATAAACAACGGAGTTCCGGCGGGGATTTTGACTTCTACGAGGCAGGAAACGCCCGGATAATAGTACGATGGTGAGAGGAACACGACTCCATCCTTTCCTCCGAAGGCTCCATAAGTAAGGAAAGGATGGATACCGTTCACGACCGGAATCTCGAACAGGGCTTGCCAGAACCGCGCTTGCCACTCGCCATACGTGAGGCCGAGATATTTTTCATTGGCAGGAACCACGCCCGGATTGTCGTTGCTGCTTTGGGCCAGAACCGAAGGGTTTTCCGCAACACCGTGCACAAGGAGAGCCAGAAGCGCGATAAGCGAAAGACGCGAACGAAACACGCGGATATTTTTCATAGGAATTGCTTATTAGGGGTTAAGGAGAGGTGTGTTTGAGTGGTTGATTTAACTGGTAGTTTGAGTGGCTGATTTAACTGATATTCATATTTCACCATTTTATAATGGAAATGACCGAAAAGGTTATACATTATTTAACATACGGTTTTAATATATACGAGCTTGGATTAAGCGACCGCACATCATTAAAGCGAATAGTGCCGTTGCTTTTTATATTTATTATATATTGTTATTTTAGTAATGCTACACCTTTTTATATTTTTAATACATCGGTATTTTTTCCTAACTGAATCAACAACGAACTGAGAGTAACTATTAATCTGGCAGCGGTTTCCAAGTTGGGTGGCGATATCGGTCCCAGACCCAACGAAAGTCGCGATTTTGTCTCACATTGCCACCACTCCAAAACAAAGAATCTTTACCCATGGCTAATTCTCTAGCCGCTTTAAGCGTAGAAGCTTCAAGCCACCTGTGTGATTCGACGTGCGTATCGGCAAAACCAAAGGTGGTGATATCTCCGTGAAAAACGGCAAATCCATCAATCCAACCTGGGTTATTGACATACATTACCCATGTGCCAATGTTAGCACCACGCCAATCGGCTTCCTCAATAAATACGAAAGACATGGCGGCGTTTCTAATCTCGCCTAACTTTTTAAAAGACTGAATATCCCAACCACCGGGTCCAGACACGGCCTCCGATTTGGAATAACTGTCGTAAGCCCAACCACTGCCTGGTTTAAGGTATTTGGTGCGCAAGTCCCCTGGACAATGGACGGTTCCCACATTGGCGACATATTTTGTTAAGGGCGATTGCTTCCATCCTTCAGTAATCCAACGGGTGGCTTCAACTTTTGTGATGCCTGCAGGTATATCACCGGGAATAGGACCCCGCCAGAATCCCCCCGCGTAGAGATCCACGAGTACTCCCGCGACCATAACCCATTCAGGCAGCATTGTATCGTTATTATCATGGGCATACAATTGCCACGCGGTTAAAAGCTGTTTTTGGTTGTTCCGGCAAGCGGAAGCAGTTGCCTTTAGTTTGGCTTTGCTTAAAGCAGGCAAAAGCATCGAAGCCAGAATCGCAATGATGGTTATGACCACCAGCAATTCGATCAGGGTAAATCCACCTGCGGAGAATGAAAACCGTATCGGTTTATGCTTCATATATTTACTTTCGCCGAAAATCGATTTTGTTCCATACTGCCATCATTTAAAACCGTCAGTCCACCTAGGTCATTCAGTGATTATTACTGCTGGCGTGCCCAATAAAAGCTATTGTTGGACGTGGTGCTATCACTCACCCGCACCGGACCAACAGTGAAGGTATTAGTCCCTCCTACGGGAGTCCAGCTCTGCAGATCGGGAGAACGATCCACTACAACTGGCTGCCCGGCCGACCCGGTGACCTCAAGGTTAAACTGCCCACCGTTAAAGCCATAAGCGCCAATCGAATATGGCCGATAGCCTAGGCGAACCACTGGACCATAACATTCCGCCACATAGAGGTTGCCCAAGCTATCAAGTGCTGCACTGCCAGGGTTATTAAACCGTAAGCTGCCCCCTTTCCCGTTCACAGTGGCGCCCCCCGAACCGAGGCCGCCTGGGTCTGCTCTTGCAGCCAATGTCGTCACAACCCAATTGGTTCCCACCGGCGTCACTTTCCGGACTGTGTTATTGCCCCACTCTGGAACATAGAGGTTTCCGGCACTGTCAACTGCCAAACCCCAAGGATAGGCAAAGCGTGCGGCGCCATTAGTTCCGTCCGCACTGCCAGAATAGCCCGCCTTCCCTGCCAATGTTCTCACTATCCAATTAGTTCCGACTGGTGTGATTTTCCGAATCGTTTGGCTTCCCGAGTCTGCCACATAAATGATGCCTGAACTATCGACTGCCACACCATTGGGTTCAAAAAACCGGACTGCACTATTCGTCCCGTCCGCAGTGCCAGCATTGCCGGCGCCCGCCTTCCCTGCCAGTGTTGTCACAACCCAATTAGTCCCCATCGGTG
>CAIMWS010000039.1 GCA_903845125.1 uncultured Verrucomicrobiota bacterium | reverse complement strand
GGCGCTGGCGGTGGCGGCTGCCGCCGCCGGCTGGGCCGCCACCCGCCCGGCCCGGGAGGCGCAACCCGCATGAAAACCAGCAGCCAAAAGCGCCTCTGGCTCCTCCTCGCGGCGGCCCTGGCCCTGAGCCTGGCCTGGGAATGGATTCCGCTGGGCGATGCCAGCGCCCGCCTGAACCGGCTGCCTCTGGTGGGCCTCGGTTTTGCCGGGCGCGAGGTGCCGCTCTCGGCGGTGGAGGCCGGAGTTTACCGCGAAGCCCGGGTGGTAAAACGAATCTACCAGGCAGGCTCCCAGCGCACGGTGGCGATCATTCTCGATGGCTCCCGCAACCGCCACGCCATCCACGATCCCGCCTACTGTTTCCACGGCGCAGGCTGGGCCACCCAGGCGGAGCGTGGCGTGGCGATCCCCGGCGGCGAGGCCAGGCTGGTCACCCTCGTAAAAGACGGCCAGGTGGCGGAGGCCGTCTATTGGTTTTCCGATGGCCGCCGGCGGCATGCCTCCGCCCCGCGCTACTGGTGGCAAACCACCCTCCGGCGCGTCACCCTCGGCCGCTCGGGCGCCGAGCCGGTGCTCGTCGTGCTGCAGCCCGTCACCGGCGAAACGGTGCGCTGGGACGACCTTTTCCGCCAGCTGCCGGCGCTGTTCGATTTATAAGCAGTGTCCGGCAAACCGGACCGCCCCGGGCTCAATCCACCGCCGGCGCCAGGGCCGCCTCAATCCGCCCCCAGAGTTCGTCGGGATCCTCCAGGCCCACCGACAGCCGGATCAGGTAGCGGGAAACCCCGCAGGATTCGGCCCATTCCAGCTCGCAATAATGGGCCAGGATGGTGAACGGGCAGGCCAGCGAAAAGCGGGTGCCGAGGCTGGGGCCTTTGCAGACGGCCAGCCGGTCGTACACCGCCGGGGATCTCCGCCCGGCTTCTTTGGGCAGGAAGGTGACCAGCGCCCCCCACCCTCCCGTGGGCCGCCGCACGGCCTCGTAGGCCTCGGAAAATTCCCACTTGGGATACCAGATCCGCTCCACGGCGGGGTGCTGGCGCAGCCGCTCGGCGATCGCCAGCCCGTTGGCGTTGTGCCGGCGCATCCGTTCGGGGAAGGAACCGATCTCCCGCGCCAGCACCGTGGCATCCCCGGGCCAGAGCAGCTCTTCGTGCACCCGGACCAGCAGCCGCTTAAGCTCGTCGTGCCAGGGGGAGGCCGGGTTGCAGATCACCGCCCCGCCCATGACATCGCCGGTGCCGGCGATGAACTTGGTGAGGCTGGTGGCGATGAGGTCTGCGTAAGGCCGCAGGTCGATATTGAGCGGCGTGGCCACCACGTCGTCCGCCACCAGCGGCACTCCCGCCTCCCGCAGGATCGGGGAGATGGCCCGCAAATCGGCACAGCCGAGCAAGGGATTGCCGGGCAGCTCGCAAAAGGCTCCGGCGGCGGGCTGCTGGCACAGCCCCGCCCGCAAGTCGGCCGCCATGTCGTGCAGGTTGTGCAGGAACTGCACGCCGCAGCCCAGCTTCTGCTGGAGCTTCAAAGTGTCCACGTAAGGGAAGCCCAGCTGCACCGTGGGACGGCCCGGAGCGCGGAGATTCAAGGCCTGCAAGGCCAGGTAATGAGCCGCCATGCCCGTGGGCGCCAGGAACACATCACCGGCCTCGCAATCGTAAAGAGCGGCCAGCTGTGCGCGCAGCTCCGCCCGGGGGGCCGCCCCGGAATCGGGGGCGGCGCCGCCGTGCAGCAGGAACTCCGCCTGGCGGCTGGAGATGATCATCCCGGTGTGCTGCCAGAACGCCTTCAAGGCGGGCCCGCCCTCGGCGGTGGTTTCCACCCCCCAGGCCCCGGCCCGCTCCCGCACCTCCGCCCGCTGGCCGGAGGCGCGGCGCACATGCCCCGCGGCCTGCTCCGCCGTGCGCGGCGAGGGGAATGGCAGCAGGTATCCCGCCGGCTCGAAGCGGCGGGCCAGCTGCTCCACGCAGGGGTGGATGACAAAGCGCGGGTAGCCCGATTTCAATTTGGCCATGACGGCCGGCGCGTGCTCCTCGTAGCCGACCACGTCCGCCCAGGTGGGCATGGCCACCGACACGGCGTGGGGTGAATCGGGCAGGGTCCGGCCGAGATCCCCGGGCCGCGCGAGCGGGTGGCTGAGCAAGGCGGTGGCGCTCATGCGTAAATCCTGGCCAGGGCGGTTTCCAGGTCGGCGCGCAGGTCGGCGCCATCCTCGATGCCGGCGGAAAACCGCAGCAGGCCATCGCCGATCCCCACGCCCCGCCGCACTTCCGGCGGCACCGAGGCATGCGTCATCGAGGCCGGATGACACACCAGGCTTTCCACGCCGCCCAGGCTTTCCGCCAGCGTGAATAGCTGCAGGCTCCGGCAGAATTCCAACGCCTGCTCCAGCGTTCCCGCCAGCTCGGCGATGAAGATGCCCGATCCCGCCCCCATCTGGCGGCGGGCCAGCTCGTGCTGCGGATGGCTGGGCAGGAAGGGATAACGCACCGACCGTACCCGGGGATGTTTCTCCAGCCAGCCGGCCAGCTCCAGGGCGTTGGCGCTATGCCGCTCCATGCGCAAGGCCAGGGTTCGCTGGCCCCGGGTGGTCAGCCAGGCGTCGAAGGGCGAGGGCTGCAAGCCCAGCGCTTTTTGCGCAAAAACCATCCGCTCCTGCCACGCCGGATCATTGGTGGCCACGGCGCCCCCCAGGCAATCGCTGTGGCCGTTGATGTATTTCGTGGTGGAGGAGAGGGAAAGCGTGGCCCCCAGCTCCAAGGGCCGCTGCAGGAAGGGCGAGGCGAACGTGTTGTCCACCAGCACCGCCGCCCCGGCTTGGGCGGCCACGGCGCTGATCCCGGCGATGTCGAGGATCTTCAGCAACGGGTTGGTGGGGCTTTCCAGCCAGACCAGGAGGGGGCGCTGCCGTTCGATTTCCCCCCAGTTCTCCCCGCGGCTCAGATCCACGTAAGCGACTTTCAGGCCGAACTTGGCGAACACCCGCTCGAACATCCGGTAGGTGGAGCCATACAGGTTTTCCTCCGCCAGAATCAGATCCCCGCTTTTCAGGCTCGAAACCACCGCGGTGATGGCCGAGACCCCGCTGGCAAAACAAGTGGCATACTGCCCCCCCTCCAGCGCCGCCACACACGCATCCAGCATGCGGAAATTCGGATTCCCGGAGCGCGTGTAATCGAACCCGTCCGGATTGCCCGTCTGGAACGTCGAAGTCATGAAAATAGGTGGCATGACCGCCCCCGTGGTCCCGGCAAAACCCCTTCCCTGGTGGACGGCGCGGGTGGTGAATCCGGAATTCGCTGATGTATTCATATTCGTCTAATAACGACTACAGATGTCGTAAATTATCATCCGCCGGCCCCATGTCAATTGCCACTTGCAGCCTTCGCGGGCTAGGCTAACCTGTTTGGGAAAGCATGGGTATGGCCATGGATAAATTAACCTTCGGTTTAGCGGTGCTGATTTATGGAATCAGCACGTTATACGCTATTTTCCTCTGGCGGCAGGGCTTCCGCCGGGACCACTGGGTCGGCTACGGCCTGCTGCTGGCGGGCTGCGCCCTCCACACCACGGCGATGGTCTTGCGGGGATTTTCCCTGCACCATTGCCCGATCAATAACCTCTACGAAGCGGTCGCCTTCATCAGCTGGAGCATCGTCGGCGCCTACGTGGTGCTGGGCCTGTGGGCGCCACTGAGGTTCGTGGGGGCCTTCGCCTCGCCGGTGTTGCTCTGCCTGGGGGTGTTCGCCCTGATGCCGGGGCTGGATGTGCAGGCCGCCAAACCGGTGTTCTCGAACTGGCTGCGGAGCATGCACGCCACCCTGGTGCTGGTGGCCTGCGGATCCTTCGGCCTCAGCGCGGTGGCCGGGGCGATGTTCCTGGTGCAGGCGCACGATCTGAAGTTCAACAAGCTGCGGGCGATGGCCAAGCTGTTCCCCCCGCTGGAACGGCTCGAACTGGTGGTCAATGTCACGCTGATCACCGCCTTCGTCCTGCTCACCCTCGGCATCGGGACCGGTGTGGCCTTCGCGCGGGAGAGCCAGAAAGCCCCCCCCCGGCTGGATCCGTTCGTGATCTGGACCTACACCGTCTGGGTTTTTTACCTGGCGCTCCTGATCCTGCATTGGAAATTCGGGCAGCGCGGCCGGCGTTTTGTGAAGGCGTCCATCGGCGGCTTCGTCTTCATCATGCTCACCTTTTGGGGATTCTACCTCCTCTCCCCGGTGCACCATCCCTAGCCTATGCCCATCGTCCTCATCGGCTTGAGCCACCGCACTGCGCCTGTCGAGCTGCGGGAGCGCTTCGCTTTCAATGAAGCGGCGATCCCGGACACCCTGGGCCGCTTGCGCGAGGCTGGCCTGGCCCAGGAGGGGGTCATCCTCTCCACCTGCAACCGCGTGGAATTATACGTGGTCACCCCCGGCACTCATGATCCCGGCGGCTTGCTGAAATTCCTCCTGGAAAGCCGGTCCTGCCAGGATGCCGCGCCCGATGTTTTTTACCTCAAAACCGAGCCCCAAAGCCTCGACCACCTGTTCCGCGTGGCCTGCGGCCTGGACTCCATGCTCCTGGGGGAAACGGAAATCCTGGGCCAGCTGAAACAGGCCTACGACCTCGCCCTCAAATACAAATTCACCGGCGGCCGCCTGAACAAGACCTTCCAGCGTGCCTTCAACGTCGCCAAGCAGATCCGCACCGAGACCAACATCCAGCGCGGCAGCGTGTCCGTGGCCAGCGCGGCGGTGGAGCTGGCGGAAAAGATCTTTGCCACCCTCAAGGGCCACCAGGTGATGGTGATCGGGGCGGGCGACACCGGCGAGAAAACCGCCCGGGCCTTGATGAGCCGCGGCGCCTCCGACGTGGTCGTCACCAACCGGACCCACGAGACCGCCGCGGCCATGGCCGCCTCCCTCGGGGGCCGCGCGGTGGCCTGGGACCGCTGGGCGGATGAATTCGGCAAGATCGACATCGTGATCAGCAGCACCTCCGCCCCCCATTACATTCTGACCCCGGCCCAGCTCACCCCGCTGATGCAGCTGCGCCACCACCAGCCTCTGCTCCTGATCGACATCGCCGTGCCCCGCGACATCGATCCCGAGGTCAACCGCCTGGACGATGTTTACCTGTATAACATCGACGACCTGCAGGCCATCGCCAGCGAATATATGAAACAACGGCAGGAGGAGATCGCCCGCTGCGAGGCCATCATCCGCGACAAAGTCAAGGAAACCCTCGACGGCTTCCAACGCCCCGGCCTGCCCGGGGCCGCCGCCCCAGCCGGGGCGGCCTGATGATCCATGAACCAGCCCAAATACCCTGAAAAAATTGTGGTCGCCACCCGGGGCAGCGCGCTCGCCCTGGCGCAAACCCATTGGTTTATCAAATGCTGCCAGCCCTGGTGCCCCGGCTCCGAGCTGGTCATCAAGGTGATCAAAACCACCGGTGACAAGCTCCAGACCGCCTCCATGGCCAACCCGGTGGATGGCTCCACCAAGGGGCTCTTCACCAAGGAGCTCGAGCAGGCCCTGCTCAGCGGCGAAGCCGATTTCGCCGTCCACAGCTTGAAAGACCTTCCCACCGACCTCCCCGAGGGCTTGACCCTCGGCGCGGTGCTGCCCCGGGCGGATGTGCGGGACGTGCTGATCTACCGCCTGGAAACGGCGGCGGCCGGCCGCTGCTTTGCGCCAGGCCTCACCGTGGCGGGCCTGCCCCCGGGGGCCGTCGTGGCCACCAGCAGCACCCGGCGCCAGGCCCAGTTGCTGGCCTTGCGGCCCGACCTGCAGGTCATCCCCATCCGCGGCAACGTCGGCACCCGCCTGCGCAAGCTCATGGAACAACCCGAAATGGACGCCACCCTGCTGGCCGCCGCGGGCCTGAACCGGCTCCATTTCACCATCCGGCCGGACGGCGAGTTGATCCCTCCGCCCGAGGGCGACGCCAGGCAGCCTGCCACGCCGCTTCCAGGCCGCTTCCAGGCCTCGTTGCTGCCCATCGGGGAGATGATCCCGTGCGTCGGCCAGGGCGCGGTGGGCATCGAAATCCCCCAGGGCACCGCCTGGACCCTGGATCTTTGCCGGCAGCTGAATCACGCCGCAACCCAGGAGTGTGTCGTGGCCGAACGCTCCTTCTTGCACGCCATGGGCGGCGGCTGCCAAAGCCCGGTGGCCGCCTACGCCTGGATCGATGCCGGCCAGGTGCTCATGAAGGCCGTTTCCTTCCGCGATGGCCCCGCCAAACGAGCCGAATCCCAAAAACCGATCGGCCAAGCCCAGGCCTTGGGCGAGGAACTAGCCGCCGCGCTGAAGTAGTCCCCAAAAGCCCACCCAAGCAGGGACTTCATTCCGGTTTGGCCGGCGGTCCTTGCGCCAGACGCACGGTGAGCCGCGCGTCCCGATCGGATCGGGATAAAGGGCTGATATCTTAACCCAAATGATCCTCCAGCCAGCACGACTGGGCTGATAGCATGGCTTGGCCGTCTATTTCATAAATGGCACATGAGGACGGGCAAGGCCAGGAATGTCCCATCTCGTGAGGTTAGGATGTAGGAACCTCCTGGCCTGGCGGCTGCTGATCAGGCTGAATCTCCAAACGAGTAACCCATACAGTATGGCGCCAAACTGCGGGAAAATTCACAAAATGATGCTGTCGATTAAGAGCCGGCACACCCCATGGCGGGCTGAATGCCGGCCAATAACCGGCGGCCAGGCGGCGGTTCAGCTGGCGGAGGTGTCCGGGATGGATTGCAGGCCCCGCCTGGAGGGGATGAACGGATCCCGAAACGCTTTGGCAAAATCGTAGCCGCCCTTGAAATCCTCCCGGCTGTCCTGCGGGGTTTTGCTGAGCAGGCCATGCTCCACCAGGTTGAAGACAACTTCGCCAAAATCCTCGCACCGTTCGATGCCCCACGCCTGCAAGACCGCCATCGTCATCGGCCCGAACTGGCTCAGGCCGTATTCCCGGATGCCCGCCAGCAACTCCTGGCCCGTGACGTGGCGGGCCACGTTCTTATTGGCTTTCAGGATGGCTTTCTGGGTGAAATCGAGCGCTTCCCGGACAAATAAATAGGCCTCCCCCGGATAGCGGGCATCCCCCGCCACTATCCGCTCCAGCGCCTCCAAAAAACGTTCTTCCCGCGACATAGCCCGCTATTAGCGTTGCGTTTGGGAGGGGGCCGCCGGGATCCGGGAGGGATGCGCCAGGCGCCAGGCCCGCACCGCCCAACCCGTCAGCAGAATGGCCACCACCATGATCACCACGGTCTGCTCCTGTTTGGTCAGATATCCCATCGGGACCCTTCCTCCAAATGTTTTACGCCACGGCAATATTAACTATTTTTCCGGGTACCACAATGATTTTCTTGACGGCCTTTCCGGCGGTGAACAGCCGGACCTTTTCGCTGGCCAGCGCGGCGGCCTCGATTTCCGCCGCGGAAGCCCTGGCCGGCAGGGTGAGCCGGTCTCGCAGCTTGCCGTTGACCTGCACCGGGATTTCCACCGTGTCCTCCACCAGCTTGGCGGGATCGAAGACCGGCCAGGGGAGGTAAGCCAGGGCGGGCGCGTTTTGGCCCGGGGCGGTGTGGGCCGCCAGCCGCGCCTGCAGTTCCTCCGCCAGGTGGGGCGCAAAGGGCTGCAGCAACACCAGGAAGTCCCGCAACACGGAAGCCGGTTTCACCTCCCAGCCGATGATCTCATTGACCATCACCATCAGGGCGGAGATGGCGGTGTTGAACCGCATCCCGTCCAGATCCTCAGTCACCTTCTTGATGCCGGTGTGCAGCACCTTGAGCTGCGCGGGGGTGGGAGTGGTGTCCTGGATGGACGCTGACAGCCGGATGCGGTCCAGCAGGCTGGCCGGGGCGCCCGCCGCCGTGGTGAGGCTTTGCTCGAATTCCTGTTCGCTATCCTCGTCCACAAACAGCCGCCACACGCGGCCCAGGAAACGGTAAACTCCCTCCACGCCCTTGGTGTTCCACGGCTTCACCATTTCCAGCGGCCCCATGAACATTTCATAGAGCCGGAAGGCGTCCGCACCGTATTCCTGGAGGATGTCGTCCGGGTTGACCACGTTGCCCCGCGATTTGGACATCTTGAAGCTCCGCACATCCACCCGGATGGCGGGATTGGTTTTGAGGCAGAAATGTTCCCCGCGCTTCTCCACCTCCTCCTCGGCGATGCGCCGGGCGGTGACTTTTTGCCCGGTGGCCGCCTGGGTGCCCACCAGGCGGCGCCCCTCGGCGCCCGCCTCCTCCTCGATCCCGGTGATCTCGGCCACGCTCACCAGGCTGCCTTGCGCGTCGGAAAAACAGGCGAATTCCATCTCGCCCAGGATCAGCCCCTGGTTGACCAGCTTGAAAAACGGCTCCGGGGTTGAAACGCAACCCAGGTCGAACAGCACTTTGTGCCAGAACCGTGAATAAAGCAGGTGCAGCACCGCGTGCTCGGCGCCGCCCACATACAAGTTGATGCCGGGCGTGGGGGCTTGGGAACCGTTTGGGACCGGGCCGGTTCCCATCCAGTAACGTTCCACCTCCGGCTGGCAAAAGGCGTGGGGGAACCGGGCGTCGAGATAGCGCAAATAATACCAGCAACTGCCGGCCCATTGCGGCATGGTGTTGGTTTCGCGCACCGCGCCATCCGGCAGGCTGACCCAATCGCGGGCCCGGGCCAGCGGCGGCTGGCCGTCCTGGGTCGGTTTATAATCCTCCAGCGCCGGCGGCAATAGCGGCAGGGCGGCTTCCGGCAGGGATGCATGGGCGCCGTCCTTCCAGACAATCGGGAAAGGTTCGCCCCAGTAGCGCTGGCGGCTGAATAACCAGTCACGGAGCTTGAAATTGACCGTCTTGTGGCCCACCCCCCGTTCCTCCAGCCAGGCCGTGATTTTCCTTTTGGCCTCGGGCGTAGGCAGGCCGCTGATGAACCCGGAATTCACGCTGGTGCCATCGTCCACAAAACCGATGTCCGGCTGGCCCTCCGGCGCCTGGACCACGATGCGGACCGGCAGCTCAAACTTGCGGGCGAACTCGAGGTCGCGCGTATCGTGGGCGGGCACGGCCATGATCGCGCCGGTGCCATAGCTGGCCAGCACGTAATCGGCGATCCAGATGGGGATTTTCTCGCCGTTGACCGGGTTAACCGCCCAGGCGCCGGTGAACACGCCGGATTTCTCCTTGGCCAGTTCGGTCCGCTCGAGATCGCTTTTGGCGGCTGCCTGCTGGCGGTAGGCCTCCACCGCCGCGCGGGGAGTGCCGCGGGCGGCCGGAGCGGCCCCCTTCCAGGCCTCGGGGGTGTTCGCCGGCCAGGCCGGGGGCATGAGTTGGTCCACCAGTTTGTGCTCGGGCGCCAGGACCATGTAAGTGGCCCCGAACAAAGTGTCCGGGCGGGTGGTGAACACCGTGATCTGGCAATTGCACTCCGGGGTGGCGGGGCCGCATTCGCTGATGGCAAAGGTCACTTCGGCACCCTCGCTGCGGCCGATCCAATCCCGCTGCATTTTTTTCAGCGATTCGGGCCAGTCCACCAGGTCGAGATCGGCCAGCAGACGGTCCCCGTAAGCCGTGATGCGCAGCATCCATTGGCGCATCGGCTTGCGGACCACCGGGAATCCGCCCACCTCGCTTTTGCCGTCCACCACCTCCTCATTGGCCAGCACCGTGCCCAAAGCGGGACACCAGTTCACCGGCGCTTCCGACACATAAGCCAGCCGCCGGGCATCGCGGTACGCCCGTCGATCCGTCTCGGTGGCCAGCCCGGACGGATATGGGAGGGTTTCGATCGGCTCGGCGCGGCGGGTGGCCGGATTGAACCACGAGTGGTAAAGCTTCAGGAAAATCCACTGGGTCCACTTGAAATATTGCGGATCGGTGGTGTCGATTTCCCGGCTCCAGTCGTAGCTGAAGCCCAGGGATTGGATCTGGCGCTTGAAAGTGGCGATGTTGGCCTCGGTGGTTTTCCGCGGATGCTGGCCGGTTTTGATCGCATACTGTTCGGCGGGCAGGCCGAAGGCGTCCCAACCCATGGGATGCAGCACATTGAAGCCCCGCGCCCGGTGATACCGGGCGACGATATCCGTGGCGGTGTAGCCTTCCGGGTGCCCCACATGCAGACCGGCCCCCGAGGGATATGGAAACATGTCCAGCACGTAGTATTTGGGCGGCAATTGCCCCGTCCGGGCCGCCTCGGGATGTCGTTCAGCAAAGGGATGGCCCGCCGGGATGGTCTCTCCCGGATTCCAAGCCCGGAACATCTCGGTCCGCAACCAAACTTCCTGCCACTTCGGCTCAATGATATGAAACGGATATTGTCTTCTCATATGCGACATGGGGGGTGATCTTGCGGAAATTGCCCAGCCAGGGCAATCGCAGAGTTGACGCTGTTTGGCTGGGATTTGCGGTTTCCGGGCCTGGATCCGGCCCGGTTCAAGGCTTGGTTGGCGGCGCCCGGCAGCCAAACATTTCCGAATTCCTGCCCCGTACTCCCCGTCCAATCCCATCGAAGAACAGGCTGATTTTCCTTGGTTCCTTGGACCGGCGGGTTACGAACGTGGACGCCCGCCCCGGGGGGAAATCACCCGCTACCAATGAATAAAATGAATACTGGCATACCAAACTTATCGCGCCGCAGTTTTCTGCGGACTACTGCCGCCACTGTGTCCGGGGTTGGCGCCGGAGTGCTGTTCCCCAACCTGCTGGCCAGGTCCGTCCTGGGGGCGGCTCCCAATCCGGTGCGGGCGGGCATTCGCGTAGGCTGCATCGCCGTGGGCAACCAGGGTGGCGCGCTGTTGAAGCGCAACCTGCAAAACGTGGTGGCCGTGTGCGAAGTGGACCAGGCGCGCCTCGCGGCGGCCAAAGCCGCCGTGGAAAAAGCCACCCAGCGTTCCTGCGCCACCTACACTGATTACCGCAAGCTCCTGGAAAACAAGGAAATCGATGCGGTGATGATCGCCTCGCCGGACCATTGGCATGCCCTCCAAACCATTCACGCCTGCCAGGCTGGCAAGGATGTTTATGTGGAAAAACCGCTCTCCCTGATGATCGAGGAGGGCAAGCTGATGCTCAAGGCCGCCCGCCACTATAATCGCGTGGTGCAGACCGGCAGCATGCAGCGCTCGGACGCCAAATTCCGGCTGGCTTGCGAATTGGTACGCTCCGGGCGCATCGGCCGGGTGAAAACCATCCGCGTGGGATTGCCCGGGGTGAATTTCAATGAAAAAACCGTCCCTGACAGCGAGCCGCCGGCCGGCTTGGATTACGACCGCTGGCTCGGCCCCGCGCCTTACCGTCCCTACAACAAAAACCGGGTTCATTATAACTTCCGGTTTTTCTGGGACTACTCCGGCGGGCAGATGACTAATTGGGGCGCCCACCACCTCGATATCGCCCAGTGGGGCCTGGGCATGGATGCCAGCGGCCCGGTGGAAATCGAATCCATGGCCATGTATGACCGGGAAAAACGCTATGAAGTGCCTTCCCGGTTTGAAATCCTATACAAATACGCCAGCGGGGTAACCATCATCTGCGGCCAGGGCCAGAAAATCGGGACCACTTTTGAGGGTGACGAAGGTTCCATTTATGTGGACCGGGGCAAGCTCAGCTCCGATCCGGCGGAGATCGTGAAAGAGCCGCTCGGCGAAAAAGATGTGCACCTCTACGTCAGCAAGAACCACGACGACAACTGGTATCAATGCATCAAGGACCGCAAACTGCCCATCTGCGACGTGGCGGTCGGGCACCGTTCCGCCACCGTTTGCCACCTGGGCAATATTTCCGTGCGCACCGGCCAGTTGGTCAAATGGGATCCGCTCCGGGAGGAGGTCGTGGACAACGTGGAGCTTCGCAAATGGATGTCGTATGCTTACCGTGAGCCATGGCGGCTGCCGGTAATTTGATCCCCATCCGCCCATTTTTTTGCGGGTCCAGCTTTTAATGGCCGCCGCCACCGAGCTTGCTCTCGGGCGGCGGTTTGGTGTTCCAGCCCGGCCTCCCGCGGCGTTTTTTCTGAGCCTGTCCCCGGCAAAGCATTGGGGAATAGCGGTTTGCCTATGGCCTGCGGACTGGGGAACCCGCCCCCCGGCCATCCCGTTTTGCCCGCCCAACCGGACCCGTGCCAGCCAGAACTTAAGGATTGCTACAGCCCGTTTTTAAGGATTAACTGGGACCGCAACTTTTTGACCGGCAAATTGTTTGCATGGATAGCTGGAATGGTATTTGAACCCATAAAAAATGTGCTCGCCCGGGCCGGCTTGGCCGAAGCCGCTCAATTCGATGAATGGCTCAAGGCCTGGCGCGTGGCGGTGGAAAACGGCTCGCAAGAGACGCAGGTGGTATTTTTCGCCCGCGAACGGGGCCTGACCGAGGATCAATTCCTGCAGAAGCTGGCGGAGGCCTTGGGCTGGCCTTACGTGGAACTGCCCCGCATCAACCTGACCAACGAAATCCGCCAAAAAATCTCCACCAAGGTGGCCTTTCAACATTTCGTCCTGCCCGTGGTCCTGAAGGAGGACACCTTGCAGGTGGCCATCTGCAATCCGTTCAATTCCGCCCTGCTGGGCGCCGTCCAGCACGATGCCAAGTGCCCGGTCGAATTTGCCCTGGCCCCCCAATCGGAGATCGAAAAAGCCCTCAAGAAATATTACGGGGTCGGCGCCGAAACTCTCGATGAAATGGCCGAGGATGAACCCCTCGAGCTCATGGTGGGTGAAGACAAGGAAATCACGGAAGGCGACCAGGAGGCCAGCGTCATCAAATTCGTCAACCAGATCATCTGGGAAGCTTTCAAGGACCGCTCCACGGATATTCATTTCGAGCCGGCGGAAGACGAGTTGCGCATCCGTTACCGCATCGATGGCATCCTGCACCAGACCCCCATGCCGCCCCAGCTCAAGCGGTTCCAATCCGCCCTCATTTCCCGTATCAAGGTCATGTCGGGCATGGACATCGCCGAAAAACGCCTCCCCCAGGACGGCCGCATCAACGTCCGGATCAAAGGGGAGGAAATCGATATCCGTGTTTCGACGGTTCCCACCGTTTACGGGGAGAGCGTCTCCCTCCGTTTGCTGACCCGCGGCAAGATCTTCCTGAGTCTGGAAAAGCTGGGTTTCGCCCCCAAGGATGAACAGGCCATCCGGGAGATCATCGTCAAGCCCCACGGGATTTTCCTGGTCACCGGGCCGACGGGGTCCGGGAAATCGACCTCCCTGTATGCCTTCCTGAGCACGATCAACTCGGTTCAGAAACGGATCATCACCATCGAGGAACCGGTGGAGTATGAGCTGAAGGGCATCAACCAGATTGCCGTGCGCCCCGATATCGGCCTGACCTTTGCCATGGGCTTGCGCCATATCCTGCGCCAGGACCCAAACGTGATCATGGTGGGGGAAATCCGCGATATGGAGACCGCGGAAATCGCCATCCGCGCCGCCCTGACCGGCCATTTGGTGTTCAGCACCCTGCACACCAATGACGCCCCCAGCGCCTTCACCCGCTTGATCGATATGGGCATCGAACCGTTCCTGGTGGCCTCCTCCGTGGAGGCCGTGATGGCCCAGCGCCTCGTCCGCACCATCTGTCCGCACTGCAAGGTGGAGCAAAAGGTGGACGCCGAATACCTGCGGCGCATCAACTTCCCGGCGGAGGACATCCTCACCGCCAAATTCTGGCGGGGTGCCGGTTGCGAGGAGTGCCGGCAGTTCGGCTACCAGGGCCGCAAGGGGATTTATGAACTGCTCGTGCTGAACGAAACCATCCGGCCGCTGATCATGAACCGCGCTCCGGCTTCCACCATCGCCCAGACGGCCATCGATTTGGGCATGCGCACCCTGCGCAGCGACGGCTGGAAAAAAGTGCGTGAGGCCGGAACCACCATTGAGGAGGTGCTCCGGGTAACCCAAGTGGAGGAACATTTTACGGCTTTGTCCAGCGACACCCGCCGCCCATAAACCAGGAGCCCATTGAAATCCGCCCGCTTTCATATTTGCGACGTGCTTCAGGCTGAAACCGAACAACGGCACTATTGGCGCTTCAGCCTCGCCGATGGCGCCCCGGCCCTGGCCGCCGAAAAATCCTTCCCGCCCAACGAACTGATCCCGCCGGGTTGGGTGGCCAAAAAATGGAACAACCTTTGGCAGCGCAAGATCAACGTGGCCTGGCTGCCCCCCAGCCAGGTCTTTTTACGGGTCATCCAGCTGCCGGTCGAAAACGAGGCTGAGCTCCCCGGCATGGTGGAATTGCAGCTGGAAAAGCTCTCCCCCCTGCCCCCCGCCCAGATCGTGTGGAGTTTCGAAAGTCTGCCGACCCCGGACAGCAAGGTCCGCAGCGTGGTGGTGGTGATCGTGGCCCGCACCGTGGTGGAACAATTCCTGGGCCAGCTGGAACAATGGGGATACCTGGCTGACCGCCTTGAATTGCCGCTGATCCACGAGCTGAAATCCCTGCCCGCCGATGCGGACGGCCTCTGGCTGATCCCGCAAACCTCCGGCGCCTCCAAATTATGCCTCGTCGCCTGGTGGACCAAGGGGGTTCTGCAAAACCTGAATCTTTTGTCGGTCTCCACCTCGGCGGGTTGGAGCGAGGTAATCTGCCAGCAGTTGACCGAGGTGGCGTGGGCAGGCGAAATGGAAGGCTGGCTGACCCAGGTGCCCCGCTGCCAATTGGTGGCCGATGGTCCGGTGGCCGCCGAATGGGAACCGGTCCTGCGCGAGTGGTCGGGGGCGCCGGTGGTGGTGCGTCCCAGCGCGCTGGCTGGGGATCTCGCGGCTTTGAGTGTCACCCGCCTGGCCCAGAACCAATCCCGCTTGAACCTGCTGCCCGGTGAATATGCGGCACGCTACCGCCAGCAGTTCATCGATCGTTTGTGGATGGGCAGCCTGGGGGCCCTGGTCGTGGTTTACCTGCTGGGGGTCGCTGTTTACTTCGCCGCCTTGCAGGTGGTCAAATTCCGCAAGAGCCTGGTCGAAGCTCAAATTACCAAGTTGGATCCCGAATACAGCCGGGTGCGGCAGCTGCGCGCCCGGGTGCAGGTGCTCCAGGAGCAGAAAAACCTCCGTTTTGCCGCCTTGGAATGCTGGAAAGCCTCCTGCATCCTCCTGCCCACGGACCTGATCCTCACCGATTTCAGCCTGCAACAGGGTAAGCGGCTCACTTTGCACGGCACCGCTCCTGCCGCCAATGTCAACCAAGTGCTCAGCTACAACGATGCGATGGGCAAGTACCGCGTGGGCGGCGATTCCAATGCCCCCACCTTGTTCAAAGCCGTGGATCCTTATTCCTCCCGATCGGGTGTCGGCGGGCAAACGATCACCTGGGATTTCTCCTGCGAGATCAACCGCTCGGAGGTCGAATGAACGAGTTGTTTAACCGCCTGAATCTCAATCCACTGGAGCGCCGCCTCCTGGTGGGCATCATGGGTGTGCTGTTCGTGGTCATCAACTTGTGGCTGATCTGGCCGCGGTTTGGCGATTGGGGCCGCGTCAACAACGAATTCAAGGCCGCCCAGGTGAAATTGAAAAACTACGAGTTGGAGCTGGATGCCCGGCGCGTCGAGGAATACACCAAAATGATGGCCGACCTGGAGAAGGAAGGCCAGGCGGTGCTCCCCTCCGAGCAATCCCTCGATCTGGCGCGCACGATTCAAAACCAGGCCGGGGCCTATGGCGTGGTCATCAACAGCAGCGTGGAAGTGGCTTTTTCCGGCGGCAAAACCAACGAATATTTTGATGAAAAGGCCCGCCGCGTCTCCATCATCGCCGGGGAAAAGGAGCTGCTGGATTTCCTGACCAGCCTCTCCGGCAATTCCATGATCCGCGCCCGCAGTCTGACCCTCCGGCCCGATCCCAGCCAAATGCGGCTGCAGGCGGAGATCACCCTGGTGGCCAGCTACCAGAAGAAGAAGGCCCCGGTTTCCCTGGCGCAGGCCGCCACCAAGCTGGAACCCAAAAACGCGGCCCCGGTGAAAACCCCGCCTCCCACCAAAACCGAACCGCCCAGGAAAGCCCAGGCGGCGCCGAAAAACGAGCCGCCTAAAAAAGGCGAACCAGCCAGAAAATCCGAGCCGTCGACCAACAAGAGCATCCCGATCCGGCCGCCGCAGATTCCCAAAGCAGCTCCGGGTGTGGCGCCCAAGGGGGCCACTTCGGCGCCGCCTGCGCGCAGCCTGCCCATGCCGCCCGCGGGAGCCCGGCCAAAAACTTTTCCACGAACCAACCAACCCCCTAACTCGATGTGAAAAAGATCCACTTATATTTTCTCGCCGGTGTCATCTGCCTGGCTTGCCTTTCGGCTAACTGGGCCCAGACTCCGTCCGTTCCGGCGCCGGCCCCGGGTTCCAGCCCAGCCAGTGTTCCGCCCCCCGCCATCGTGCCGATCCAGCCCGTCGCCACCCCCCCTGCGGCCACTCCGGTGGTGAATGCCGCCCAGCCGACCGCCGCCGCACCGGCTGTGCCTATCGCACCGGTTGTGCCGGTCGTGCCTGCTGCAGCCACGGCGCCTAACACGCCGGATTCGGCGGCCGCCACGAATCGCTTCTTCCAATCCCCAGGCCGGACTCGCGCCACCCGCCCGGAGGCCACGAACCGGCCACCCATTTCGGTGCCGCAACGGGTGGACCGGGTGCCACCCTCGCCCGGCCTGATCGCCACCAATGCCGCCCTAGCGGCCGCCACCCCCCTGGCTCCCGCTCCCGCCCCTGCCGCCGCACCAGCGGCACCCGCTGCACCTTCCAAGCCACCCGCGTTTCCGACTTTCCCGCCGCCGGAGGAGGAACCGGAGCCGGAGCCCCCGCCCGGTGGCGCGCCGCCTGCCACCCCCGGCAAGCCCCCGTTGTTGTCCGGCCCGGCGGCGGGCGGCACCAACGCTGCTGTCGAAAAGGCCACCATCACTTCCGCCATGCTCCAGCTCAACAATATGCCCCTGGACCAAGCCTTTGAATTGTATTCCGAACTGGTGGGCAAAACCGTGCTGAAACATCCCAATGTTCCGCCCACGGGCACCATCACTTTGAAGTTGAACAAACAGATGGCCTATACTCCCACTGAGGCCAAGCAGGCCATCGATACGGTCCTGGCTTTAAACAGCATCACGATGATCCCCATGGGGGAAAAATTCATCCTCGCCGTGCCGTCCCAAATGGCGCTCCAGGAGGCGGCCGCGTTCAACACCAACTCTACCTCCCAACTGCCGGAGGCCGCCCAATACATCACGGAGATCGTCAAATTAACCAACGCCCTGCCCAGCGAGTTGGTGCCCACCATCCAGCCCTTCGCTAAAATGCAGGGTGGCATTGCCGCCATCGACAGCAGCCAGATCCTGGTCATCCGTGACTACGCCATCAACGTCAAACGGATGCTGGAGCTGATCCGCAAAATCGATGTCGCCACCGAACCGGATTACAAGCTGGAGGTCATCCCGATCAAATATGGCAAAGTGGAGGACATTTACGGGGTCATGAGCGGCCTCATTGGCGGTGGCGGCGGCGGCAGCACCAGCGGCACCCCCACTTCCAGCGCCCGTCGCGGTGGCAGCAGCGGCGGTAGCGGACGCCGGGGCGTCTCCAGCACTTCCCGCAATTCCCGGATGGGCCAGACCGGAACCCAGGTGCCAGGCCAGGGCGTCGCGCAGCCCGCCGCGGGCGCGCAGAATTCCTTCCAGCAGCGCCTCTCCCAAATCGTCCAAAAGGCCGCCGGCGGCGACAACCAGCTCCTGGGCGATGCCAAGATCATCCCCGATGAACGCGCCAACACCCTGGTGGTTTATGCCAACAAGCAGGATATGGTGACCATCACCAATATTGTCTCCAAATTGGATATCATGCTGGCCCAGGTGCTGATCGAAGCCGCCATCATCGATGTCACGATCGGCAGCAGCATGAACTTGGGAGCCTCTTTGATGCAAACGCCGCAATCCTCCGGCCAGTGGTCCACGGTGGGCGGTTCGCAAAATGGGGCGACCCTGCTGGGGGCCACGACCAACCTGTCCACCGGGCTGCCCAACGGATTCAGCTATTATGC
>CAIMWS010000038.1 GCA_903845125.1 uncultured Verrucomicrobiota bacterium | reverse complement strand
ACTCAATCGATCAGTTCCTGCCTCCTGGCAGCTCATTGGAAACTGCTACTTGGAAAGAAAAAAGCACCGCTTCCTCTGTAGCATCAGTGGCTCAGTTTATCTGAGCAGAGGTGGGTCAATTTAAGTGAGCCCTATCGGCCATGTGTCCTCAACTAGCAATCCCTTTTGTCGTTCGCTTCAAAAAATGATGTAAACCACTGAATAAAAGCGAATTATGAATTTTGCGGATAGTGGATCACCGCTGGACAGGTCCTGTGTTTCCGCCCATTCATGGTGGCAAATCCCTTGCCTTGTTAGGGGGCATTTCTCCAAGCTCAGTAGGTGGTCTGCGCCATTTGCCCGATCTGCAACAAAACGATCTGGCTTCATGGATTCATTCGCAATGGGCCAAGACTCATCTCCAGGCAAAAGTAACCCCAATCGCATAGCCAAACAACATCAGCTTCTGACCAAGGGCTGCTGTTTTCCTTTAGGCGCCAACCTCTCACACCCCCAAATTTACTACCATCAGGTCGCAAGGTATAGTGCCCCTATGGCTGAGGGATACACTAGCGCGACCAGGCGATCAAAAGTGGCGATACCGGTTTTAGCGCCACAGCGACTGAACAATTTGGCCCAATGCAGATTGCCCATGACCACGATGCAAATCGTATTTGAGACTGAGCGATCAGTCTGCGTAGGCCAGCTTGAAGAAGATCCGATACCGCAAGCCCCCAAGAAGTGCGCCCACCAGTGGGGCAATGATGTAAACCGCCAGCCACCCAAGGCCGTTCACTTGAAACGGCACACGTCCCCATCCCGCCAAGGCCGAAAACAGCCGGGGTCCCAAATCCCGTGCCGGGTTGAAGCACGCCATCGCCAGCGGTCCCAATAGTGAAATCAACAGCGTGACGGTCAGGCCGATCGTGGCAGCGGTCAAAACCTGGGGCCGGGTGAACAATTGTGCTGGCATCTGGGGGGGGACCCAGGGAGATATCGCTTCGCTTCGGGCCGGGGATAACAACTGGGGCGACCTGACGCTGTCGTATCGACGGAGAACGGTGGGAATAATTCTGGTTCATAACCTGGCGTCAAGGGCCTGAAGTTCGATATCGGGGTTTTCTTCTTTTCCCCTGGCCTGGGTGTCCCCAAACCGCCGCCGCGTTTCGCGAGTTTCCTCTCTTCCGCCCGCCGCCGCTTATCCATAGGTTGAACGGACAATTTCCACATTCGGTACTTTTCAGCCGACTGGACTTGCCAGCTTCACTGGCTTAACCGGATTACACAGAAAGGGAAAAAAAAACTGCGGAGGAAACAAAAATTGTTGGCCACCTGTCTACAACCGGCCATGAATCCAAAGCGGAGTAGCCGCGCCGCACTCCAAAAGTTCGCGCACCCTCCTTGGCCCGCAACGCCTCCGGCGTGTCAAGGGTTCCGCCAGGTTTTGCAGCGCTTTCCAGGTTGGAATGGCCTGCGGTAGGGGCGAAACTTTATACGCGGCTGGGGCGGGCAGGTGCAACAGATCCGCCATTCCGGCGCCAAAAAGTGGGATGGCTCAGAGGTCCATTGCCGGATGGTTTTCCACGGTCCCGGTTCTTGTTCGTCAATTGGCCCCGTACAAAGCAAACAGGGCCAACTTTCGCTGGCCCTGCTGCCGAATCAGGGATTTGTTAAGGGTGAAATCAGGCTTTCAGACTGAGCTTCCGGCGCAGACCTTCGATTCCCAGCAAGGCGCAGCCGAGAAGAGAGAGAGTGCCTCCGGCATCAGGGGTACTATGGCCGGTCTGAGCGTCGTGGGAAAACGGCGCATTGCCCAAGTATTTATAAGTAGTGATTGGAACAGTTTTTTCCTTCGTTTCCATCGGGTTATAATTAGGATTATCAACCCATTGTTTATCTACCTTTATCCTTTGATTTTCATCTTGAGGTTTAGTTGGGTCACGAAGTTCCTGATACTTTACTACTTCTGTACCTTCAATTGTATTATAAGCGTACAAATCAAAATGGACCGAATAGTCAGGATTTAAATTACTCACATCAATGGCAAACGGGACATAATATAGACTACCATTGTTATTGGCACCGAGAAAACGAGAATCTTGAACATTATATTCAGTTGTCTTTTGGCTTTCCAAGAAATGAAATGCGGGAGTTTCATAGTAAAATGTTGGATACATGTCATGTGAAGGCAAATCTTTAACATTATTTGCCAAATCTGGATTTAGTGTGTAAATAGGTGGAACCCCGAAGGCCATATCTTTAGTTACACTCAATACAGTAGTGCCAATCTTAATACTTCCTAAATTTAAATCGGTAGGGCGCGTTTTATCCGCCTTCCATGCACTATTCGGTTCTATAGCGAGAGAAATATAAAAATTATTGCCAATCGTGACGTTATTAATTTTGTTACCCTCAGTTGTATCTGTTGAATTGGGATTGAGCAGGGCGTACAGGGTGAATTTTGGCCCTTGTGAGTATACAGTTTCGTCTCTATAAACACCCCCACTTATATCCAACTGCAGGGTTGGAATCGCTTGCACCGCAGACTCCATGGCGAAGGCGCAACCGGCAGCCAAGACCGCCGTGCGCACCCAGTTTGTTTGGTTCATTTTTAGTTTCATGATCTTAAATCCAATTGTTGATTGGGTTTAAGCACCCGGCGTGCCAGGCACGGCCATCACTCGGGATTGAATCACTTTAACATTCTGATAATGAGTGATTTATAACTAATATATTTTTTATGGAATCGGCTCCGAGCCGGGGAAAAAATGTAAGGCGATCCGACACTTTTTCGCCGCATTTCTGAAATTCATCCACAAATAGCTCCAAATAAGGCGTTTATGAAAGAAGGCCCCAGGTGTAAGAAAATCCGTCAGGATTTTGATTTTTCGGCCGATTCCGAAATAAAGTGCTGGCCTGTAGCAGGTTAGGGATGGGAAATAACGTGTAAGTGCATCCGACATGGCCTTTTGGCCCTATCGGGTGGTATTTAACGTTATCCACAAGTGACTGCGGCACAATGGGATCGGATTTCAGCCCCAAATGGTGGGTGATTATCGCCTGGGGATTTTCCCAAGGCCATGTTCCGCCAATCAAAACCGGTGTGTTTTGGGGCTTCTGCGGTGGGTTTAGTGCCAACAAACGTCCCCTGCTTTTCGACCGAACCGCATGCGGCAGCGCCGCCTGCCAGTTGGCGGGAGATAGGTTGGTTAACAAAATGGCGTTGCCGCCGATCCACTGCGCACTCCCTTTGTGGCGCACCTTGCGCGCTGTGTGGCCACAAATTTTGCAGGGCCAGCTTGCACTGGCCCCGCCCCACTAAAAACAATCCAAACCTGTTTTCGGCTACACTTTGGCGCCGAGTGTTCTCCGCAACCCGGCAATCCCCGCCAGCGCAAAGCCCAGCAGGGAAAGAGAGGCCCCGCCATCCGGAACCCGGTGCCCGCTTTGCGCATCATGCGAGTTTGGGGCAAACTCGTCGATGGAGACTTGATCGTGGGTAACGGTTGTATATTTCTTCCCGGTTTTTATTCTTTCAGAAATTTCCTTTACGGTCTCATCGTAGAGGTCGAAATGGATGGAATAACCGGCCGCCAGGGAACTCGTGTCGATCGAGAAGGCCGCGTAATACATCCCTTTGCCCGTGGTTGAAAACCCTCCCGGATTGTTTTGGGCATCGTATGGGGTGGTTTGTTTGAGTGATGAAAACTTGAAGTCAAACTCGTAATAAAAGGTTGGGAATATCCCGTGCGGACTGAGGGTTTTTCCCTGAACATCAGGCAACTCCGTCAAAGGGGGCGTGCCAAAAGTCATGTCGCTGGTGACGTCGATTTTTTCTCCGTTGACCGAGAAGGAACCCAGGTTTTTGGCGATATCCGGAACTGCGCCATCCTTAGATTCCACGGCGGCTGAGATGTAATAGGTCCGTTTGAGCGCGTCCTCTGCTTCCTTGGGTTTATTAAGCAAGGCGTACAACGTGAAGGACGGTCCGCTGGAGTAAATGGTTTGATCGGCTTTGTTATACCAGCCATCGCCGACATCCAATTGCAGCGTGGGAATCGCCTGGGCAGCGGATTCCATCATAAACGCGCCGCCCACGGCCATGACGGTGAGGCCGAGCCAATTTGTATTTTTGTTCATCTGTTTCACAATCCTTTTTCTCTATTATCGCAGCCCTTAAGCAATTGCGGTGCCAATCCGGAAAATGGAGTTTTGCCCGCGGTTGATATTATTGCTGTAATATGTTGCAGTCCAAATATTTGTGAATTATATCCAAGGATCAGGATGTCGGTGCCCGGGCTGACCGGGGCCTTGGCGAATAAGTCCAACAGACCAGCCGACCTGTAAATATTACTGCCCAGGCTGTAATAAGTGCATCCGGTGGCGGGTTTGGACCTTTTCCCGGCGGCCATGCCACCACCGTGGGCTGGTCCTAATGAGCCACGGCGGGCAACCGCCGGGCGGCGGCCCTGAGGCAGGCGGAAGGACAGCGAGCCGTTTTTTGGCTTTGCGCCGATTACTTTTTTGCTTATACTGATTGCGCTCTAATATGCTACACCCAGCAAGAATTGCAGTCGGCTCCACCTTGGTGGCACAGCCGGGCACGTTCTTTTTATTTCCCAGGCGCCCATGAAAACCAGCCTGGTGATCATCACCTCCGCCAAAAAGAAAGTTCATGGCTTATAAACTGCAAGACCTGATCGATATCGAGCAATTCCAGATCCTGCAGGACCGGCTGAATGAGATCTATTGCTTCCCCTCCGCCATCATCGACAATGATGGCAACATCCTGACGGCCACCGCGTGGCAGGAGGTCTGCACGCAATTCCACCGGAAGCATCCGGATTGCGAGCGGGAATGCCTCATCAGCGATCAATACATATTGAGCCACCTGCACGAGGCCAACCCCGCCGTCAGCTACCGCTGCCCGCATGGCCTGGTGGACAACGCCACGCCGATCATCATCGACGGTGTCCACTACGGCAATTTTTTCACCGGGCAGTTTTTCCTGGAACCGCCGGACCTGGAATTTTTCAAGGCGCAGGCCCGGAAGTACGGGTTCGAGGAGGGGCCCTACCTGGCGGCCGTCAGGAAGGTGCCGGTCTGGTCGTCGGACCAGCTGAACAGCTACCTCTTTTTCATCAAGGGGCTGATCGCCATCATTTCGGAAAGCGGGTTGAAGAAGCTCAAGGAGATCGAGAGCCGGAAAGCGATCGAAAACACCGAGAGGTGCGCCAACATCATCCTGGAGACGGCGATGGATGGATTCTGGTCGGTGGACCTGGAGGGGCACTTGCTGTCAGTGAACGAGGCCTATTGCCGGATGAGCGGGTATGAAGCGCACGAACTGGTGCAAATGCGCATCACTGACTTGGAGGCCAGGGAGGTGCCGGAGGAAACGCAGGCCCACATGCAAAAACTGCTGGCCACCGGACAGGACCGGTTCGAGACACGGCACCGGCGGAAAGATGGGGGCGTCTATGATGTGGAAGTCAGCGTGCAATACCGGCCCGAGGCCCGCCCGCCGATTTATGCCTTCCTGCGGGACATCACGGAGAAAAAACGGGCCGGGCAGGAATTGCGGAAGAGCGAAGAAAATTTCCGGACGCTCTTCGAGAGTGCGGCGGATGCCATCCTCATCCATGACGGCGAGGGCCGCATCCTGGTGGCGAACCGGACGGGATGCGACAATTACGGGTATACGCGGGCGGAATTCGCCGCGATGAGCATCAGCCAGATCGATACCCCCGCGGAAAGCGCCCACCAGCAGGAGCGGATGGCGCGGCTGATGGCGCAGGGAGAGATTCAATTTGAAACCGAACACCGGCGCAAAAACGGGACGTTGCTGGCGGTGGAGGTCAAAGCCCGGCGGATCACCTGGGACGGCAAGGAGGCGGTGATGAGCCTTGGCCGCGACATCACGCAGCGGAAACAAGCCGAAGCCGCGCTACGGGAGGCCAACCGCCTGGTGGAGGAGTCCCAAAGCGTGGCGCGGCTCGGCACCTACACCCTGGATATCGCCACGGGTATTTGGACCTGCTCCCGGGTGCTGGAGGAGGTGTTCGGCATCACGGATCGGGACTATCCGCACAATGTGGAGGGGTGGCTGGGCATTGTGCATCCCGCGGATCGGCGGGCCATGCAGGAATATCTCATCCAGGAGGTGTTGGGCCAAACAAAGCGGTTCGACCGGGAATACCGGGTGGTCCGGCAGAACGATGGCGCGGAACGCTGGGTCCATGGCCTGGGCTGGCTGGATATCAATTCGGAAGGCCAGGCCTCGCGGATGATCGGCAGCATCCAGGACATCACGGAGCGCAAACAGGCCGAGCTGGCGATGCAGGAAAGCGAGGAGCGCTTCCGCACGCTGATCGAGCAGGCCGGGGACGGAGTGGAGCTGCTGGATCGGGAAGGCCGCTACGTGGGGTTCAATGCCGCCACCCTGCGCCAATTGGGCTACACCCGGGAGGAAATGGCGGGCTTGACGTTGTTCGACGTGGACACGCAGCTGCGCCGGGAGGATTACGTGCAGGCGGGCGGGACGGCCATTGCGGGTCCGCCGCTGATGCTGGAATCAGTCCACCGGCGGAAGGACGGGACCACGTTTCCGGTGGAAATCATCGCTTCGGCGATCCAGCTGGGGGGAGTCCGGCACAACCTGGCGGTGGTGCGCGACATCACGGAGCGCAAACGGGTGGAGGAGCAGATCCGCAAGCTATCCAGCGCGGTGGAGCAAAGCCCGGCGAGCATCGTGATCACCGATCCCACGGGGGCCATTGAATACGTCAATCCGACGTTCACGCGGAAAACGGGATATACGCTGGAGGAAGTGCGGGGGCGGAATCCGCGGTTGCTCAAGGGGGATAAAACCTCCGCGGAGGATTACCGGCAAATGTGGCAGGCGATCACGCAAGGCCGGGAATGGCGGGGCGAGCTGCACAACCGGAAAAAGAACGGCGAATTGTTTTGGGAGCTGGCCCTGCTCTCGCCGATCGTGGACCAACAGGGCCGCATCACGCATTTCCTGGCCGTCAAGGAGGACATCACCGGGCAAAAAGCGCTGGCGGAGCAGCTGCGCCAGGCGCAGAAGCTGGAAGCGATCGGCCAGCTGGCCGGGGGCGTGGCCCACGACTTCAACAACCTGCTGGCGGCCATGATGATGAACGTGGGCACCCTCCAGGAGAATCCGGGCCTGGACCAGGACACCCACCAGATGCTGGCCGAACTCATGGAGGTGGCCCAGCGCGCGGCGAATCTGACGCGGCAGCTGCTCATGTTCAGCCGGCGGTCGGTGCTGGAGAAGAAAACCCTGGATATGAATGAAGTGGTGGGCAACCTGCTCCGGATGCTGGAGCGGCTGATTGGCGAGCATATCCGGGTGCGGTTTGACCGCCGGGAGGGATTGCCCTTGATCGAGGCCGACCCCGGGATGCTGGAGCAGGTGCTCCTGAACCTGGCGGTGAACGCCCGGGACGCCATGCCCCTGGGCGGGCAGCTGGAGATCGGCCTGGAAGCCCTGGCGGTGGATGAAGCCCGGGCCCGGCCTTACCCGGGGGTGCGGCCGGGCGGCTTTATCTGCCTGACCGTGGCGGATACGGGCTGCGGCATGGACGAAGCCACGCGCAAGCGGATTTTCGAGCCGTTTTTCACCACCAAGGAAGTCGGCCGGGGCACCGGGCTGGGGCTGGCCACCGTGCATGGCATCGTGGGCCAGCACAAAGGGTGGGTGGAGGTGGAAAGTGAGCCGGGAAAAGGCGCCACCTTCCGCGTCTTCCTGCCGGCGGACGCCCGGCCGGTGGGCCCGCGGGTTCACGTGGAGGCAACCCGGGTGGACCGCGGCCAGGAAACGATCCTGCTGGTGGAGGATGAGGAGAGCGTGCGGCGGTTCACCGCCAAAAGCCTGCAGCGGCTGGGCTACCAGGTGGTGGAGGCCGCCAGCGGCCCGGAGGCCATGAAAGTGTGGCACAAAAGCCAGGGGCAGATCGACTTGCTGCTGTCCGACATGATGATGCCGGAGGGCATGACGGGCCTGGACCTGGCGGAAAAGCTCCAGGCCGTGAAACCAGGCTTGAAGGTCATCATCTCCAGCGGGTACAGCGCGGAAATCGTGGACCAGGGGCTTCCCGCCGGAAAACCGATCCGGCGCCTGCAGAAGCCGTATCATCTGAAAACCCTGGCCAAGGCCATCCGGGAGTGCCTGGACCAGAGCTCCGAATGGCAACCGGACCCCGGGGCGGCGAGCGGCGGGCCTTGACAACGCCTCGATGGGATTCATGCTGGAGGCTGGAGCAGGAACCGGGATCGGTTTTTGCACCAGGCACAGGAATTGGCTTGGAGACCAACAAGGACCGGGTTTTGGATTACACCAACAAAAAAGGTGCCATGAGGCACGGCATTCAGATATGCGATCGGACCAGCGAATCCTGGTAGTGAGCGCTGAGGCGGCCTGGGCAGCCAGGATTTGCCCTCCATTGGCGCAAGCCGGGTGCGCTGTTTACACCGCCGCGTCCGGCCGCCAGGCATGGGAGGCCGCGCTGCGCCATCGCCCCCAGCTCGTCCTGATCGATGGCCGGCTGCCAGCTCCGGGCAGCCTGGCGCTCGGCCGCCAGCTCAAGGGGGATCCAGCGCTGCCGGAGATCCTGGTGGCGATCCTCGGGGGAGCCGCAGCCAGTCCCGCCCCAGGCGAGGAGGCGGGCGCCGATGATTGCCTGCCCGACCCGGTGGACGCCCGGGAATTGGTGGCGCGGGTGGGGCTGCTGCTCCGCATCGCGGATCTGCACGAAGCCCGGCGGGAGCAAGCCGGGGCGCTCCAGCAGGCAATGGCCGGGCGCCGCCAGGCCGAGGCGGACCAGGCCCGGGCGGAGGGGGAATGGGAAAAAGGGCTGCGTTTCGAAAGCCTGCTGGCGGATTTGCCGGCCCTTTTCGCGAACACCCCGGCCGCCCAGGCGGACGGACGGATCGAGCAAGCCCAGCACCAGGTCTGTGAATGCCTGGGCCTGGACGCTTCCACCCTTTGGCAGCGGCCGGCAAATGACTCGCAGGCTTGGGCGGCCATTCACCGGTATCGAACGCCCGGCGGGCCGGAGTATTCCGGCCGCCTCGAAGCCGCGGAAGACCTTCCCTGGTGCCTGGCGCAGGTGGCAGCCGGGCGGAAAGTCCGCCTCGCCACCCTGGCGGAAGCGCCCCCGGAAGCCGCGCGGGACCGGGCGACCTGGCACCGCCTGGGCATCCAGTCCTTCCTGGCCCTCCCGCTGGTGACCGGGGCCGGAGCGGTGCTGGGCGGATTATCGTTCAGCACGGTGGGCGCCGCCTGCGCCTGGCCGGAGCGCCTGGTGCGCCGGCTGGAGCTGGTGGCGCGAATCATCGCGGATTCGCTGGCCCACCGGCACACCGCCGGCGCCCTCCGGGACAGCGAAACCCGTTTCCGCTGTATGAGCGAGAATTCGCTGGCGGGGATTTACATCGTTCAGGACGGGCGGCTGGCGTATGCGAACCAAGCCCTGGCGAAGATTTTCGGCTATGATCCCGGGGAACTGGTGGGAGGGGATCCCCGGCGGTTGATCCATCCCGAGGATCAAGCCCTGGTCCTGGATAACCTGCGCCGCCGCCTGGCCGGGGAGGCGGAATCCGCCCACTACGAGTTCCGCGGATTGAGCCGGAAGGGGGAGGTGGTCCACCTTGAGGTGCTGGGGGCGCGGGTGGATCTGGATGGCCGCCCCGCCGTCATCGGGAACCTCCTGGACATCACCGGGCGCAAGCGCGCGGCGGAGGCGCTGGCGGAGAGCGAAAAACGGTTTGCCGCCTTCATGCTCCATCTGCCTGCGGCCGCCTTCATCAAGGACGCCGCGGGCCGGACGCTGTTCGCCAACCCATACCTGCAAAATTTGCTGGGCCTCCAGGATTGGGAAGGCAAAACCACCCCCGAACTGGTGGGCGGCGCGGCCGGCCAAAAAATGGCCGAGGATGATTTGCGAGCCATCCAGCATGGCCCGCTCAAGATCGAGGAAACCATCCCGGACGCGCACGGGGCGGTGCGCTCCTTTGAGACGATCAAATTCCCCATCAGCCTGGGGGGGAAGCCGCCTTTGATCGGGGGGGTTTCGGTGGAGATCACGGAGCGCAAAAAATCCGAGCTGCGGCAGCTGCATTTCCACAACCTGATGCAGTATATCATCGCGCATGCCCAGAGCGCGATCGCGGTGCACGACCGGGATCTGAGATACATATTTGTGAGCGAGCGCTACCTGCGCGATTACCGTGTCAAAGCGCACGATGTGATCGGCAAACATCATTATGAGGTGTTTCCCGATCTGCCCCAGAAATGGCGGGAGGTGCATCAGCGGGCGCTGGCGGGGGAAGTGTCCAGCGCCGATGAGGATCCCTATGTGCGGGAGGATGGCTCCGTGGATTGGACGCGTTGGGAATGCCGCCCGTGGTATGAGGCCAGCGGGGCGATCGGCGGATTGATCATCTACACGGAAGTCATCACCGAGCGGGTGCGGGTGGAGAAGCAAATCCGGCAGCTCTCCCGGGCGGTGGAGCAAAGCCCGGTGAGCATCGTGATCACGGATCCAGCGGGGGCGATCGAATA
Organism: uncultured Verrucomicrobiota bacterium; assembly: GCA_903845125.1. GTDB lineage: Bacteria > Verrucomicrobiota > Verrucomicrobiia > Limisphaerales > UBA1319 > CAIMWS01. The sequence continues at coordinate 10,268 of CAIMWS010000038.1, read as the reverse complement.
TGTGAACCCCAAGTTCACGCAATTGACTGGCTACTCGCTGGAGGAAGCGCGCGGGCAGAATCCGCGCCTGCTCAAGGGGGACGGGACCGCCCCGGAAGAATACCGCCGCCTTTGGCAAACCATCACCGCCGGCGGCCAGTGGCGCGGGGAATTCCACAACCGGAAGAAAAGCGGGGAGATGTATTGGGAATTCGCCACCCTTTCGCCCATCCTGGATACCCAGGGGCGCATCACCCATTTTCTGGCGGTGAAGGAGGACATCACCGAAAGGAAAATCCTGGAGGGCCAGCTGCGCCAGGCCCAGAAGCTGGAGTCCATCGGCCAGCTGGCCGGGGGGGTGGCGCACGATTTCAACAACATCCTGGCGGCGATCCTGATCCAGCTGAGCTGCCTGGAAATGAATCCCAGCCTGGACGAAGAGACCAAGGAAGGGCTCCATGATCTGGCCGCGGAGGCGGAGCGGGCCGCCAACCTGACCCGCCAACTGCTGATGTTCAGCCGGCGGTCGGTGCTGGAGGTCCGGGCGCTGGATTTGAATGAATTGGCTGGCAACCTGCTTAAAATGCTGGGGCGTTTGATCGGCGAACACATCAGCATGCGGTTCACCCCCAGGGACGGCCTGCCCCCGGTGGAGGCTGATCCAGGCATGCTGGAACAAGTGATCATGAACCTGGCGGTCAACGCCCGGGATGCCATGCCGCGGGGCGGCAAACTGACCATCAGCCTGGAGGCCGTGCAGGTGGAGGAATCCCAGTGCCACGCCCGCGCCGAGGCGCGGCCAGGATCCTTTGTCTGCCTGACCGTGGCGGATACCGGGTGCGGCATGAGCGAGGCCACGCGCCAGCGCATTTTCGAGCCGTTTTTCACCACCAAGGAAATCGGCAAAGGCACCGGGCTGGGGCTGGCCACCGTCCATGGGATTGTGGGCCAGCATAAGGGCTGGATCGAGGTGGATTCCCAGCCCGGGCAGGGCGCCACCTTCCGGGTCTTTCTTCCGGCGGCATCCCGGCCGGCCGCGGAACCGGCTCCGCCGGAACCGATCGAAGTCACCCGGGGGCACGAAGCCATTTTGCTGGTGGAGGATGAGGTGCGTGTCCGGCTGGTCACAGCCCAGGGCCTGCGGCTGCTGGGATACCGGGTATTTGAAGCCGCCAACGGCCGCGAAGCCCTGGCGGTGTGGGAGGAACACCAGGGAGAGATCGACCTTCTGCTGACCGACCTGGTCATGCCTGAGGGCCTCACGGGCCTGGACCTGGCGGATCAACTCTGCCGGTTGAAGCCGGGATTAAAGGTGATCCTCTCCAGCGGCTATAGCACCGAAATAATCGACCGCAATTCGCCCTGGTCCAACCACCATCTGCGCCTGCAGAAGCCGTATAAGCTGGAAGTTTTGTTCAGCGCCATCCGGCTGCTCCTACATCAGAAATGAGCCGCAGGGAGAGCCTGGGCGCCAGGGGAGGCGCCGGGTTACCAGGCCCGCCTGGGAAATGGCCCGGCCAGGCGGCCGCCAAAGCAGAGTTAGGAAAAATCCAATTTCCGTAATTGCACCCGGCATATATCTTGCTATATCCATAGCTGCATTTATTTTAACTGCTCAATAAACTAATGAGACATTTGAAAAACGGTATCCCAGAGCGGGTGGCGGCGGCGTCCCCGGGCTTTGCTTGCATCCTCATTTTTTGCTGGCTGGTGGCCGCCGGCGCCTCGCATGCCCAATCGCATGGTATTCTTAGAGAGGTATTTACGGGGATCAGCGGAGTCAATGTAGCGGATCTGACCAACGCGCCCGCGTATCCCAACCGCCCGGCGAGCACGAATTATGTGACCGACTTATTCGAGTCGCCTACCGATATCATGGAGCAGTATGGCCAGCGTATGCATGGGTATTTATTGCCCCCGCAGACGGGCAACTACACCTTTTGGATAGCCAGTGATGATGGGGGATCCCTGTTTTTGAGCACGGATGAGAATCCGGCCAACGCCCGGTTGATTGCCAATGTCAATAGCTGGACTTCCTCCCGGGAATGGAGCAAGGAGTCCAACCAGCAGTCCACCCCAATCCCGCTGCAGGCCGGGAAGATATACTACATCAGCGCCTTGATGAAGGAGGAGGGTGGAGGGGATAACCTGGCCGTGCGCTGGCTCATGCCCGACGGCACGGACCAGGCACCGATGTCGGCCACGAATTTATTCCCCTGGGGAGTGGCCTTTGCGGCGCCGGTCATCGATAAGCAACCGGTGGCGGCCACGGGGCCGGAAGGAGGCTATGCTACTTTTACAATCGGCTTGCAGGGGGTCACCGTGGCTAATTACCAATGGCGCTTGAATGGCACGAATATCACCACTGGCACCGGATCCACCCTGGTCCTGGGGCCCTTGCGGATGGCGGATCACCTGGCGGCCATCGATTGCGTAGTCTCCAACAGCAAGGGTAGCATCACCAGCTCCGCGGCCACCTTGTCCGTCACGCCCGATGCCACGCCTCCGCAGCTCAAGGAACTGATCAGCCAGGGGACCACCCGGCTGCTGGTGGTGTTCAACGAACCGGTCACCGCGCCCACCGCCACCACGGCTGCCAACTACGCCCTGGACGGGGCGGAGGTGCAGAGCGCGGCATTCGCAGGCGATAGTTCAACGGTGGAACTGACGGTGACCGCCCTGGAGTATGGCAGCCGGCACACGCTGACGGTGAGCCAGGTTGCCGATGCGGCGGCCACGCCCAACCCCATCGCCGCCGGCTCCCGGATGGATTTCGTGGTGGCGCAATTCGCGCCGGGGGAAGTGGGCGGCGCGAGCCGCGGCGCCGACACGTTCGTGGCTCCCGGCCAGGTGGATGCCACCGGCTCCGGGACGGGCATTGTAGGGGCCGCGGACCAAATGCATTTCTCCCATGAGCAACGGACCGGGAATTTTGACCTCCAGGTACGGGTCCAATCCTTCAGCGCGCCCGATCCCTGGTCGGCCGCCGGGCTGATGGTGCGGGAATCGCTGGCCAGCGGCGCGCGGTTTGCCGCCTCCCTGGCCACCCCGTCGATCATCGGGTGCAACTTCCAATATCGGGTCAACGCCAATGCCGCCGCCGCCGTTTCCGGGGCATTCCCGGTCAACTACCCCCTGACCTGGCTGCGGATCGCCCGGGTGGGGAACTTGTTCACCGGCTATGCCAGCCTCGACGGCACGAACTGGACGCAAACCGGGTCGGCGACGATCGCCCTGCCCACGACGGTTTATGCGGGCCTGGCAGTTTACAGCCGCAGCACCAATGCCACCGCGACCGTGGAATTCCGGGACTACGGGATCCCGACCGGGGGAGTCCTGAAATCGTTCGCTGGCACGGGGGAGCCGCTGGGGCCTTCGACCCGGCGCACCGGGCTGGTTTTTTCCGAAATCATGTATCATCCGCGGACCCGGGCGGATGGCAAGGAAACCGAGTTCATCGAGATGTACAATGGGGACATCATCACCCTGGATCTGACCGGGTACTATCTTTCGGGCAACGTGGATTACCAGTTTCCGGACGGGACCCAACTGCCCGCCGGGGGATTCCTGGTGATCGCCAAAACCCCGGCTGATCTGCAGGCGGTTTATGGCCTCAAGAAGGTGCTGGGTCCCTATGCCGGGAGCTTGGGGAATAAAGCGGGCCTGCTGCGCCTCCGCAGCCCCGCCGGGGCGGTGAAGCTCGAAGCCGCTTATAGCGGGAATCATCCCTGGCCCGCGGCGGCCGATGGGGCCGGCCATTCGCTGGTCCTGGCGGCGCCCTCCTACGGCGCAGCCAGCCGGAAGGCCTGGGGCCCGAGCAGCCGGATCGGCGGATCGCCGGGCGGCATGGACCCGGTTTTGGCCAATCCCTGGGCGGCCATCGGGATCAACGAATTCCTGGTGAACCCGGCCGGAAACGGCCCGGCCGGCTATGTGGAATTGTATAATCATGGCAACCAGGAGATCGATATTTCGGGTTGTTTCATCACGGACAGCCCCGCCACCAATAAGTTCCGGATCCCGCCCCAAACCACCCTTGCCGCCCGCGGATACGCCGTGTTCAACCTGGCCGAAATGGGCCTCTCGCCCAAGGCCTCCGGCGACACCCTGTTCCTGGTGAGCCCGGACCAGACCTGCGTATTGGACGCCGTGGCTTACGCCGGCCAGGAGCCAGGCGTGGCCACGGGCCGGTGCCCGGACGGGGCGGCTGATTTCCGGGTGCTGGCGAGCCCCACCCCGGGGACGGCCAATGCCCTGTACCGCATCGCGGACATCGCCATCAACGAGATCATGTACCATCCCCGGTCCGAAAATGAGGAGGACGAGTATGTGGAATTATACAACCGCGGCGCCGGGGCCGCCGACCTGAGCGGATGGAGATTCACCGATGGAATCAGCTTCGAGTTCCCGCCGCTGACCAGCCTGCCGCCGGGCGGATACCTGGTGGTGGCGAAGAATGCGCTCCGGCTGATGCAGAACTACCCCAACCTGGGAGTGGGGAATACCCTGGGCAATTTCCAGGGCACACTCTCGGACAGCGGCGAACGGCTGGCGCTGGCCAAACCCGTCACGGCGGTGGCCACCAATGAATTCGGCATCCTGGTGACCAACCGATTCTTCGCCACGGTCGACGAGGTGGTTTACGACACCGGCGGCCGCTGGGGCGCCTGGAGCGATGGCGGTGGCAGCAGCCTGGAATTGATCGATCCCCATTCGGATCATCTGCGGCCGGGCAATTGGGCCGATAGCGACGAAACCGCCAAGGCGGCCTGGTCCACGATCGAATTCACCGGGGTGCTCGACAACGGGAACGGCAGCTTCCCCCCGGATCAATTGCAGGTGGAACTGCAGGGCGCCGGGGAATGCCTGGTGGACAACGTCGAGGTGATGGTGCCCAACGGCCCCAACCGCATCGCCAACGCCACTTTCGAGGCCGGCCAAAGCCCCTGGGTGTTCCAGGGCAACCATCGCACCTCGGCGATCGACAACACGGGCGGATTGGAGGGCGGCAAATGCCTCCATGTGCGGGCGTCCGGCCGCGGGGATACGGGAGCCAACCGGATCCGGGTGGCCTTGAGCCCCGCCCTGGCGGCGGGCAACACGGCAACCCTCCGCGCGCGGGTCCGCTGGCTGGCCGGCTGGCCTGAATTCCTCCTGCGTCTGCGGGGCAACTGGCTGGAGGCGGCGGGGCCGATGACGGTGCCTCTCAACCTGGGCACCCCGGGCGCCCCCAACAGCCGGGCGGTCCCCAACGCGGGGCCGGCCATTTACGAGGTGATCCACAGCCCGGTGCTGCCCGCCGCGAACCAGGCGGTGGTGGTGACCGCGCGCGTCAACGACCCCGACGGGCTGGGATCGGCCAGCCTGTGGTACCGGGTCGACCCGTCGACGACCTGGTCCAAAATCGACCTGGTGGATACCGGGGCGGGCGGCGATGCGGTGGCGGGGGATGGCCTCTATTCGGCCACCATCCCCGGCCGGGCAGCGGGCACCCTGGTGGCGTTTTATGTGACGGCGGCGGATCGCGCCGCGAATCCCGCTTCCACGCTGTTCCCCGCCGAGGCCCCGGCCCGGGAATGTCTCATCCGCTGGGGGGAAATCCAGCCGGGTGGCAACCTGGGCGTTTACCGGCTGTGGCAGACCGCGGCCAAGAGCAATTTCTATTATTCCCGGGAAGCGCTGGCGAACGATCCCATCGACGCCACCTTCGTCTATGGCAATTCCCGGGTGGTTTACAACATCAGCATGCGCGGCAAAGGCAGCCCCTGGCACGGCGGCAGCATCGGCTACGATTACATCTTCAATTTTCCCAAGGGCGAGGAGCTGTTGAGCGCGCAGTCCATGGCCATGGTGACCATCGGGAACCTGGGCAGCGACGACGCCCTGCAGCGCGAGCAGGCGGCCTTCTGGATGCTCGATCAAATGGGCGTGCCCAACCTCCATCGCCGGTTCTGCTACTTTTTCAACAACGGGAACCGCCAGGGGAATGTGTACGAGGACACCGAGGAGCCCGATGGCGATTACGCCGAGTCCTGGGCGCCGCAATACGGAAAAGGCGATCTCCACAAAATCGAAGACTGGTTCGAGTTCGACGACAACGCCTCCGGGTTCGGCAACGTGGATGCCACCCTGCAGCGATTCACCACCACCGGCGGCCAGCTTAAATTGGCCCGCTACCGGTGGGATTGGCGGCTGCGGGCCGTGCAGACCAGCGCCAACAACTACACCAATCTGTTTGCCTTGGTGGAGGCGGTGAACCGGCAGGACACCAACTACACCGCCCAGGTGGAGAACCAGGTGGATGTGGAGCAGTGGATGCGGGTGTTCGCCGTGGAGCACGCGGTCGGCAATTGGGACGCCTACGGCTATAACCGGGGCAAAAACATGTATGCCTACAAGCCGGCCAACGGCAAGTGGATGCTGCTGCCCTGGGACATCGATTTTGTGTTGGGCTCCGGCAGCGACGGCGCCTCCAGCGATGTGTTCGGGTGCAATGATCCGGTCATCAGCCGGATGTATGGCCACCCCCCCTTCCTGCGGGCCTATTGGCGGGCCTTCCGCGACCTGGTCAACGGTCCCCTCAAGGCGGAGAACATCGCCGCGATACTCGATGGCCGTTACCAGGCTTTGGTGGCCAATGGCATCACCCTGGCCAATCCCGAGGGCATCAAGAGCTATGTCCAGCAGCGCCGGGATTACTTGATCTCGCGGCTGAACAATGTAAACGCCACGTTCGCCATCACCAGCAATAACGGCAATAATTTCAGTTCGGCGAAGAACTTCGTCTCCCTGGCGGGCACCGCTCCCATCGACGTGAAAACCATCGAAGTCAACGGGGTGGCCTACCCGGCGACCTGGACCGGTTTGACGACCTGGGCGCTGAACGTTCCGCTGGCGCCGGGCAACAACAACCTGGCGGTGACGGGCTTGGACTTGCGCGGGCAGTTGGTCGCGGGCGCGGCGGACAGCATCGTGGTGAACTGCACGGGTGCCATTGCCAACCCGGCGGACAGCGTCGTGATCAATGAGATCCATTACCATCCGCTGGCACCGGACAGCGAGTTTGTGGAAATCCATAACACCTCGGCCACCGCCACCTTTGACCTCACGGGCTGGCGGTTGGAAGGCGCGGATTTTGCCTTTCCGGAAGGATCGCTCCTGGCCCCCAATGGCTTCCAGGTCGTGGTGAAGAACCGCGCCGGTTTCACGGCCGTCTTCGGCCCCAATGTCATTCCGCTCGGGGAATATCCGGGGAGCCTGGATCATGGGGGGGAGACCCTGCGGCTGCTCAGGCCCACCGCGGTGACCAATGAATACGAACTGGTGGACACCGTGCGGTATGACGACAAGCTGCCCTGGCCCGCGGCAGCGGACGGCCAGGGGCCTTCGCTGCAGTTGATCGATCCGCTGCAGGACAACGGGCGGGCCGGCAACTGGGCGGCGGCCCCCACCAACGCCACGATCCTGGCCACCCCGGGCGCGGCCAACACCGTCAAAGCCACCCTGGCGGCCTTCCCGAAGCTCTGGATCAACGAAGTGCAGCCGGAGAATATCGGCGCCATCAAGGACGCCTCCGGGAAGGCGGGGCCGTGGATTGAGCTTTATAATGCGGGTTCCACGGCGGTCAACCTCGCCGGCCTGTATCTGTCCCAATCCCCCTCGAATCTCACCGCCTGGGCGTTCCCTGACAGCGCGGTGGTGGGCGCCGGGCAATATGCGCTGATCTGGGCCGATGGCGACACCAGCCAAACCACCGCCGGGGAGATCCATGCCGGATTCAAGCTCGATCCGGGGACCGGGTATGTGGTGCTGTCGCGGATGCAGCAGGGCCTGCCCGCCGCCATCGATTACCTCAAATATGAACAGCTCGCGGTGGGGCGCAGCTTCGGCTCCCTGCCGGACGGGCAGCCCTACACCCGCCGCCTGATGCACTATCCGACGCCCGGGGCCGCCAACAACCCGGAGGCGCTGCCGTTGCAAGTGTTCGTGAACGAGTGGATGGCCGCCAATGGGCAGACGCTGGCCGATCCAGCCGACCAGCGCTTTGACGACTGGTTTGAACTCTACAATGCCAGCCAGCAGGAGGCGGACCTTTCCGGTTATTATCTTTCAGACACGCTGACCAACGCCACCCAGTGGCTCATCCCTGCCGGAACCGTCATTCCCGCCCGTGGGCACCTCCTGGTCTGGGCCGATGGCGACACCGGCCAGAATGGCCTGGGCGTGCATGCCGGCTTTAAATTGAGCGCCGCGGGGGAGTCGATCGCGCTTTTCACCCCCAATGGCAATTTGGTCGATGCGGTGACCTTCGGGCCGCAAACCGCCGATATCAGCCAGGGCCGGTGGCCCGATGGCGCGCCGGAACCATTTTTCCCGATGCCGATCCCCACCCCCGGCGCCCCTAATTCCACCGCGGCGGGCAACCACCCGCCGATCATCCCCTTGATTCCCGAGCAAATCGTGACGGAGGGCGATACCGCCCAATTCACCGTCGGCGCCATCGATGTCGACCAGCCAGCCCAAACCCTGACCTACTCCCTGGATGCGGGCGCGCCCACCGGCGCCACACTGGATCCGGTAACCGGCCTTTTCGCCTGGACCCCGGCCGGCACGCAAGTGCCCGGCACGAACCTGGTGGCCATCCGCGTCACCGACAACGGTGACCCGGTGCAAAGCTCGGTGCGCACCGTGCGTATCGTGGCCATCAAACTGAATCACGCCCCGGTGTTGGAGCCGGTGGCCAGCGTCACGGTCAGCGAAGGTTCCCCCCTGTCGTTGACTTTGAGAGCGTCCGATGTGGATGCGGGGCAAGTCTTGCGGTTCTTTCTGACCTCCGGAGCCCAGCAAGGCATGAGCCTGGATTTGGATACCGGCCGATTCACGTGGACTCCCGGTGAATCCCAGGGCCCCGGCAGCTACCCGGTGGTGGTCAGTGTCCTCGATAACGGCGTGCCCGCCTTATCGGCCTCGCAGTCGTTCACCATCAACGTCGCCGAGGTGAACACCCCGCCGGAACTGGCTCCGGTTCCCGACCAACTGGTCCAACAGGGTGGGACCTTGTCCCTGCCGCTGGTGGGATCGGATGTGGATTGGCCCACCCAAACCCTGGCCTATTCCCTGGTCGAGGCGTCCCTGCCGGGCGCCAACGTGGATCCGGCAACGGGCGTCCTGACTTGGACCCCGACGGACGCCCAGATCCCAGGCACGAACCGGATCACGGTGCGGGTGACCGACAACGGCGCCCCGCCGCTCAGCGCCGCGCGCACCATCGACGTGGTGGCCACCCGGCCGCCGCCCTGGAAATATTTTACCACCACGGGCACCGCCAGCGCCTCGGTGCTGTATGTGTATCTCACCGCCCCCGGCGATCTTTACCTGGACGACCTCAAGCTGGTGGCCGGCGCCGCGCCCGAGGTTGGGGCCAATACCGTGCTGAACGGAGATTTCGAGTCGGCCCTCAGCGGTTCCTGGACGGTCTCCGCCAACCATGCGGCATCGGCGATCGTCACCAACACCTTCCATGCGGGGAAAAGCTGCCTGCATCTCGCTGCCTCGTCGGGCGGCACAACCAAGGATTCGTCGATCTACCAAACCATTAATCCGGCGCTGACATCCGGCGGCGCTTATACCTTGAGTTACTGGTGCCTGCCGGGCAGCAACCAGGTCGATTTGGTGATTCGCCTCTCGGGATTCGGAATTCTCTCCAGCAACACCATAGTGGCCGCACCAAACACCGCTCCGCTGATCACCGAAATACCCCGGCAAGAGCTTCAGGAAAACGCCGACTGGAGCTGCCAGGTTCTGGCCAGCGACACCGATCTACCCGCGCAGAAGCTCAACTTCAGCCTGGAACCAGGCGCGCCGGCGGGCATGACCATCAGCGCGGCGGGGTTGATTTCCTGGACCCCGGGTGAAACACAAGGGCAGTCCACCAACACGGTGACGGTGAAAGTGACCGACAATGGCACCCCAGCCCTAAGCGCCACCCGCAGCTTTCTGGTGGTGGTCAACGAAGTGAATGCGGCCCCCGTGCTGGCGACGATCGGCAATAAAACCGTGGATGAAGGTGTTGCGCTGGTCTTTACGGCGACCGCCACGGACGCTGATCTGCCCGCGCAGAAGCTCACCTTCAGCTTGGAGGGCGCTCCCGCCGGGGCCGCCATCACTGCCGAAGGCGTGTTCTCCTGGACCCCGGGTGAAACGCAAGGGTCGTCCACCAACACGGTGACGGTGAAAGTGACCGACAATGGCACCCCGGCCCTGAGCGCCACCCGCAGCTTTCTGGTGGT
>CAIMWS010000037.1 GCA_903845125.1 uncultured Verrucomicrobiota bacterium | reverse complement strand
GTTTTGTAATTTGCCTTCCGGGTTTGGGCCGGTGGCCCGGGAACCAAGCGATGGAACCCGCGGCCCGCCGCCGCTGCCTGGCGCGCCGGATCAAGGCCAGGAACCAGGTGAAATGGATCGGCGTTTGACTTTAAACCCGGACGTTCCAATAAAGGAGGGGAAAACGGAGCATCGCGATGAACAGGCCAATATCTGAAACAAACCGAAATGGCAGGTGGTTACGGCTGGTGTGGCTGGCATGCCTGGCATGGATGGCATTTTGCATGCCTTGGATCGTCTGCCTGGGCGCCGCGCCACCCGGAGCGGCGCCACGGTTCATCCTGGCCACCTATAATGTGGAGCGTTATCCATCCGAAGCCGCCGCCGATGATTCGCGCAAATCCGAGGAGTCCAAAGCCAGGGTCCGGGAAATGATCGCCGCCTGCCAGGCCGATGTTCTGGCGCTGCAGGAAGTGTGCGGCACCAATGCCTTGCTGGAACTGCGCCGGGATTTGAAAGCCGGGGGATGCGATTACCCGCACTGGGAGCTGATCACCGGCCACGACACCAACGTGCAGGTGGCCGTATTGAGCAAATTCCCCATCACCGCCCGCCGACCGCAAACCCGGGCCAGCTTCCTGCTCCATGGCCGCCGGTTCCAGGTGGCACGGGGGTTCCTCGAGGTCGATATCCGGGTCAACCCGCAATATGCCTTCACCCTGCTCGTGGCGCACTTGAAATCCCGGCGGGCGGCGCCCGAGGCGGATGAATCCGAACTGCGTGAGCAGGAGGCGATCAAGCTCCGCGGGCGGATTGACGCCATCCTGGCAGCGGATCCCGATGCAAACCTCGCGGTGGTGGGTGATTTCAACGATGTCCACAGTTCCAAGGCGGTGCGGACCGTGATCGGCCAGAACAAGAACCGGCTGTTCGATACCCGCCCGGCGGAGGAAAACGGGGACGATTTCAAATCGAAGATGCAGCGCCAGTTCCACCGGAATGTCACTTGGACCCAATTTTACGCCAAGGAAGACGTTTACAGCCGGATCGATTACATCTTCCTCAGCCGCGGGATGGCGCGGGAGTTCAAGGCGGAGGCCTCCCACGTGCTGGCCATGCCCAACTGGGGGATGGCCTCGGACCACCGGCCGGTGGTAACCGGTTTCCAAGCCCAGGAAAAATGACCCCGCGGTGAACTTTCCCACGGCCTCCCCGGATTGCAGTTTGACAGGTGGCTAATCTGTTTGAACTCGCCGCTCCCATGGGTTAGATTGACAATAACCTTGGTGGCGAGTTGGAACTTATGGCCGGCTCCGGGTGCTTTATTGAAAAGCGGATGGCTCGTCAGCCGGCCCATGGCTTCCTAACGAACGGATTTCAATCCGGAACCACCAAGGCCAGCGAAGAACGGCCGCGAGCAAAAAATGAAATGGAGCTATGAAGTTGTTATTACATCCCCTGATCGCCTGCCTGCTGGCGGGGCGCCTGCTGGCTGCCGCCGCGGCGGTATCGACCCCGGTCGTCCCCCGCATGGATTCCATGCAGGATTTTGGCGGCGGAACCGGCTGCAGCAGCCTGCGCTTGATGGAGCAATCCCCGGACGGCACGGAAGCCGTGCTGGCCATGGAATATGAATACAACGGCATGGCGGGTTTCACCGCCCAGGTATTTCCGGTTTTGGAGAAGAAGGGCCAGAAGGGAGTCAACGCCTGGTTTGGGGTGGATCCGGTGATGGTGCCCAAAGGCCGAGGCGCGATATCGATGAAGGTGAAATACTTCAACGACGAACCCGGGGTGCCTCCGCAATTGACCACGGACCGGGTGCGCATGCTCTTCGTGAACGAGGGTGGAACCGCCATTGTGGGCAGCAGTATTTTCCCCAAAACGATCAAATGGGGAGCCGCCGGCCCGGAAGTTCAGCCACCCACCGAAAAGCCATCACAGGATTCGGGCAAAGCCTCCGGCCCGCCTCCCGGCAAAACCAAACAGGCCAAATCCCGGGAGGAATTGCGCCAGGAGCGCGAAGCCCAGGCCCGCCTCCAGGCAGAGCGCCAATCGGCTGAAAAAGCCGCCCGGCTGGCCGAGGAAAAGGCCCGCGAGGAAAAACGCCTCCAAACCCTGGCCGACGCGAAACAAAAAGCGTTTGAAAAGCGCCAGGCTGAGGACCAGGCCCGCCTGGCCGCCAAAGCCGAAACGGCCCGGCTCCAGGCAGAGAAAAAAGCCCAGGAATTGCAGCAGGCTGAAGAAAAAGCTCAAGCCCAACGCCTGGCTGAGGAAAAGCGCAAGGCCAACGAACAAGCCCTGCAGTTGGCCAAGGAACAGGAAAAAGCCAGAATCGAAGCCGACCGTCAGGCCCGCGTGGCTGAACAAACCCGACTCCAGGCCGAACAAAAGGTGCGCGAACTAAAATTGGCCGAGGAAAAAGCCAAATCCCAACGTTTGGCAGAGGAAAAACGCCAGGCTGATGAGCAAGCCCGGCGGCTGGCCCAAGAACAGGAAAAGGCCAGAATCGAAGCCGACCGCCAGGCCCGTTTGGCTGAACAAAAGGCACAAGAATTGAAACTGGCACAAGAAAAAGCCCAGGCCCAACGGCTGGCGGAAGAAAAACGCCAGGCCGATGAGCAAGCCCGACTGCTGGCTAAAGAAAAGGAACAAGCCAAAGCCGAAGCAGACCGCCAGGCACGACTGGCCGAGGAAAAACGGATTCAGGCTGAGCAAAAAGCGCAAGAATTGAAACTGGCACAAGAAAAAGCCCAGGCCCAGCGGCTGGCGGAAGAAAAACGCCAGGCTGATGAGCAAGCCCGGCGGCTGGCCAGGGAGCGGGAAAAGGCCAAAGCCGAAACGGAGCGCCAGGCACGCTTGGCTGAACAAAAAGCGCAAGAATTGAAACTGGCACAAGAAAAAGCCCAAGCCCAACTGCTGGCGGAGGAAAAACGCCAGGCTGCCGAGCAAGCCCGGCGGCTGGCTGCCGAGCAGGAAAAAGCTAAAGCCGAGGCGGACCGCCAGGCGCGCCTGGCTGAAGAAAACCGGATTCAAGCGGAACAAAAAGCTCTGGAACTGAAGCTCGCCGGGGAAAAAGCCCAGGCCCAGCGGCTGGCGGAGGAAAAACGCCAGGCCGAGGAGCTCCGAACGGCACAGATTAAAGAGCCGATTAAAACCCCGGCCACCACGCCTGGAAGCAGCCCCGCACCCACCACCCCGGCGGCTAAACCCCCCGTCGTCATGGCCAGTCTCAAGACCAAAATCACCGGGGTGGATGTGGTCAACCGCAGCCTCGACCGAACCCGGATGACCATCGGGGTGGAATTCGATTATAACGACAACTTTGGCAAGCCGATGCTGGGGGTGGATTTGCAGCGTTCCGATGAGTCGGATATCAGCAAATTATTCCAAACCAACCCTTCGGAAATCGGCCGCCGGCGCAATTTTGTGCTGCTGCCGGTCCAATACAAGCCACCGACGGATCCTTCCGGGCGCTACAGCTCATTCACCACGGACCAACTCCTGGTTTATCTGGCCGAGTCTGCAGCGTCCTCCCGTTTTAATATTTACAACGCCACGATGTTCCTGGTCTGGCGGGCGCCCGGCTTGATCCAGGCCGCCGCCCAGGCCGGCGCCGGCGTCTTCCTGGAGTTTGAGGAAATCAAACAAACCTCCGTTTCCTCCGGGCAAATTTCCGTCCGCTACGGGCTGCCATCTACAGGCGGGAAAATCCGGTTCAAGCTCTTTGACTCTGCCAAGCCCGCCACGGCGGATTTCTTCGACGTCGCGCCGGTGGAGGCGGAGAGCGGCCGTCATGTCCAACTCCTGGATTTCACGGTCAAAACCGGCCGCAACATTCCCGGCACTTTCCGGGCCGACACCATTGTCGTGGAATTAGTGGATGCCCAGGGCAAGATCGCGGCCACCAATACCCGAAAAATCCCCATGACCTGGACCAAACCATGAGCCGCCGGCGAGGGCGGCGGGCGGCGGATGGGAAGCGGCGTTAAAAAACGATTGTTTTGCTCCAATTGACTTGTGCTATTGGCTGTGTGTGGTAAGTTGCCGCGAAACAATGAACAAATTCCGGCATCCAGGGTCATCGCTGCTTTACAGCCTTGTGGCGGGGGAAAGAGCTTTGGCCGCGGACGCAACCAGCCTTGCCCCGGGTGGCCGCGGAGCCATCCGCGGGTCCTGGTCGCGGTGTCCGGGTTGAAAATCAGCTCATGAAAAGCACCGGCACAATCGAATCGATCCTGGCCCATAAAGGATGGGCCGTTTACAAGATCACCCCCCAAGCCACCGTCTATGAGGCCATTGCCTGCATGGACACCAACAACGTGGGCGCCTTGCTGGTGATGGAGGGGGAGCGGTTGGTGGGGATGATCTCCGAGCGCGACTACACCCGCAAAGTGGCGCTCAAGGGCAAGGTGTCCAAGCAGGTGCTGGTGGAGGAAATCATGACCAAAGCCATCATCTCCGTAACCCCGCGCCACACCATCGATGAAGGCCTGCGGTTGATGAATGACCACCGGGTGCGGCACCTGCCCGTGCTCGAAGGTGAAAAGGTGGTCGGAATCGTGTCCATCGGCAACCTGGTCAACTGGATCATTTCCTCGCAAAAAACCACGATCACCCACCTCGAGGATTACATCTCCGGGAAATACCCGGGTTGATCGGCGGAGGCCGCGAAGGCCCCTCACATCAGGTTCACCGGATCGATATCCACCTGCATGGAGACGTCCTCCGGCAGGGACAACCGGCCGGCCAGAGCGCTCAACTCGCGGCTCAGGCGGGTCATCTGCCGGCAACGCAGCATGATCTGGTAGCGGTAGTAGGATTCCGCGCGCACCAGCGGCGCGGGGGCCGGCCCCAACAAAACGGGATCGGCCAGGGTGGCCATGACCGGCTCCAGCAGCTGCTTCAGATGATCCGCGGCAAAACGCACTTTGTCTTCGTTGCGCCCGCGCAAGGTCAAAAGGGCCACGCGGCTCACCGGGGGGTAGCGCAGCTGCTCCCGGGTTTCCAGTTCCTGCTCGTAGAATCCCAGGTAATCGTGCCGGCGGGCATATTGGATGGCGGGATGGAAGGGGGTGAAGGATTGCACAAACACCTCCCCCTCCACATCGCCGCGCCCGGCCCGCCCGGCCACCTGGGTCAGCAGCTGGAAAGTCCGCTCCCCGGCCCGGAAATCCGGCACGTGCAGGCTCAGGTCGGCGTAGATGATCCCCACCAGGGTGACGTTGGGGAAATGCAGCCCTTTAGCGATCATCTGGGTGCCGACCAGGATGTCGATCTTGCCCACCCGGAAATCGCTCAGCACCCGGCGGTAATCCTCCTTGCGTTTCAAGGTGTCCGAATCCATCCGTTTCACCCGGGCCTGGGGAAACAGCTTGGCCAGGGTGGCCTCCACCTTCTCGGTGCCCAGGCCGGCATAGCGGATGCCGGGGTTGCGGCAATGGGCCTCGGGGCAGACCGTGGGCGCGGGAACCTCGTGGCCGCACAGATGGCAGCAGAGCTTTTGGGCCTGGCGGTGATAGGTCAGGGTGATGCTGCAGTTGGGGCAGCCGGCCACATACCCGCACTTGGGGCATTGCAGGCTGGTGGCGTAGCCCCGGCGGTTCAGGAACAGCATCGTCTGCTCCCCGCGCTCCAGGCGCTGGGTGATGGCCTCCTTGAGCTTGAGCGAAAAAATGGGGGGGCCATGCTGCTTGTGCATCTCGTCGCGCAGGTCCACGATCCGGATCAGGGGCATTTTCTGGTCGTCCACGCGGGTGGGCAATTCCAGCAGCGCATACTTGCCCTGGCGGGCGTTGTAATAGCTCTCCAGGCAGGGTGTGGCGGAGCCCAACACCACCACCGCCCGGGCCAGCTGGCCGCGCATCACCGCCACATCCCGGGCGTGATAGCGCGGGGTTTCCTCCTGCTTGTAGGAATGCTCGTGCTCCTCATCGACGATGATCAGCCCGAGCGGGTCCATCGGCGCGAAGATCGCCGAACGCGCGCCGATGACAATCCGGGCGCGCCCATCCCGGATTTTGTGCCATTCGTCGTGGCGCTCCCCGCCGGAGAGATGGCTATGCAGCACCGCCACCATCGTCTGCAACGGGCCGGTGCAGAAACGGGCCTTGAAACGCTCCACCGTCTGGGGGGTCAGGGAAATCTCCGGCACCAGCACGATGGCGCCCAAACCATGCTCCAGGGCATACGCTATGGCCTGCAGGTAAACCTCCGTTTTGCCGCTGCCGGTCACGCCGTGCAGCAGGAACGTACCTGGCTCCCCAATTGCGGCCGGGAGGCCGGTGGCGGCGGGGCGGCCGGGGGCAGCGGCCTCCGGCCCGGGCGCCGCCCCGCCCCGGCTCCGGATCAGGGGCTGGAGCGCGGCCTTGATCCGGCCCAGGGCTGCGGCCTGCTCGGGATTCAGAACCAACGGCTGGGTGGGGAGGATATGCTCGCTGGCGTAAGGATCGCGCTCGGTTATATCCCGCTGGATGGCCACCAAACCGAGATCCTCGAGCTTGCGAACGGTGGGAGCGGTGGTGTCCGCGGCCTTGAGGAAAGCCTGCAAAGGCAGCTCCCGCCATTCTTCCAGCACCCGCAGCACCTCCGCCTGGCGGGGGGTCAACTCCGGCGGGTTGGCCGGGGCCGGCAGCAGGCGGACAAATAATTGCTGTTTCCAGGCGGCTTCCTCCTTGCGGACCGCCACCGGCACCACGCTCTTCAAGGCCAGTTCCAGCGGGCAGCAATAATACCCAGCCATCCACCGGGCCAACTGCATGACCTGCGGAGTGACCAGGGATTGGCCGCCCAGCACCTTGGTGATCGGCCGCAGATTGGGCTGGGGGCTGGAGTCCGCCACCGCCACCACGGTGGCCAGCACCTGGCGCGGGCCAAAAGGCACTTTGACCCGGCTGCCCGGCTCCACCTGGGCTTCCAGCTCAGGGGGCACCAGGTAGTCGAACTCCTTTTCCAGGGCGAGCTCGGTGCGGACCCGGGCGATCATTTCCCAGGGGCACGCCCGGAAGCGCTCTCCAGTTGTTTCGCGCGGAAATGGGTGGCCTCGATAAAGGCATCGATCAACGGGGTGGTCTTGCCGCGCCAAAGAGCGGCCAGCGGCACCGGCTCGAAATCCGGCAATTCGATCTTGCGCACCTGCGGGCTCAGGGTGGTCCGGGGCACATCCACGAACAGCCCGATGCCGAATTTATTGGCCACGTAGGTCTCGATGAGATTGAACGAGCTGACCTCAATGCTGGGGAACCAATCGACCCCCCGTTTCTGGATGGTTTGCTGGAACTGTTTGTTGATCGCCTGGTTGGCCGAGAGGACGATCAACGGCTCCGCAATGCGGTCGCTGCGCCAGAGATCCTCGGCCGTGCGGTATGGGCTGTCCTGGTGCACCACCAGCATGAGCGGCAGCTGCATCAATACCTTGCCTTGCAGGCCGGTGGGCAGCTTGGCGTTAACCGTGGTCACCGCGAAATCGATCTCCTGCCGCTCCAGCCAGCCCTCCACCTGGGATTGATACCCCTCCTTGAGCGTGAAACGCAATTGGGGGAACCGCTGGCGCACCAACTGCACCAGCTGGGGCAGATGCTCCCGCAGCACCACCTCCGAAGCGCCGATGCGGATATGGTGCACGGTGCCGCCCCGGATTTTGTCCGCCACCGGCTCCAGCTGGTCGAAAAACGGGCGGATGAACTCATACAAATCGCGCCCCGGGGCGCTCAGCTCAAACGGCCGCCGGTGAAAGAGCGTGACCCCCAAATCCTCCTCCAGCTGGATGATCTGGCCGCTGACGGCCGGCTGCTGGATGCCATAAGGGATGTTGCGGACAGCCTCGCTGATGCCCTGGTGTTTGGCCACGTAGTAGAACAGCTCCAAGTGATGGATATTCATGCTTAAGGTTGCCAACCGCGTTGGCTGCTCTTAGTTTAGCCACATATGAAGAGATGGATCAACGAATATTTGGATCAACAGAAAGCAGTGCTCGCGGCCCTCCCGGCGGACGGGGTGGCCGGCCTGATCGAGACGCTGCAAACCGCCGTGAAGCAGGACCGGCAGATTTTTGTGTTCGGCAACGGCGGCAGCGCGGCGACGGCCTCCCATTTCATCACGGACCTGGGCAAGGGAGCCTCGGACAAGATCGGCCGGCGTTTCCGCTGCCTGTCCCTCAACGACAACATGGGCTGGCTGACGGCGATCGCCAACGATTACTCCTACGAGGATGTCTTCATGCGCCAGTTGGAAAATTTCGCCCGTCCGGGGGACGTGGCCTTCACGATGAGCGTGAGCGGCAATTCGCCCAACCTGGTGAAAGCCATTGAGTGGGCCGGCAGGAACGGCTTGAAAACCATGGCCCTGGTGGGGGGGAAACGCGGCCGCCTGGCGGACCTGGCCCAGCAAGTGATCGTGATTGACTCCACCCACTACGGGCGGGTGGAGGATGCCCACATGACCATCTGCCACCTGCTGTGCTACGCGTTCATGGAAAACCCGGGCCTGGCTGGTTGATCGTCCCTGCCCATTTTCCTGTTGACGGGTCCGCCCGGCGTGGGGCGGACCTCGCCCTTTAGCCCTGCCATCCGGGGGCGATTTCCCCCGGGAATCCCTGCTGGCGCAGCGCTTCGTAGAGCACCAGGGCGGCGCAGTTCGCCAAGTTGAGCGAACGGGATTGGGAGTTGAACATCGGTATGCGCAGCCAGGCACCGGAATTGGCCTCCAAAATGGAGGCCGGCAAGCCGGCGGTTTCGCGGCCGAAAACCAGGTAGTCCCCAGGCTGGTACTGGACCTCCGAGTAAGCGCGCGGGCCGCCGGACTCGATGAGCCACAGCCGGGCGGAATCGGGCAAGCCCGCCCGGAAACCCTGCCAACTGGGCCAGCGGTGCCAGGCCACCTGCTGCCAGTAATCCATGCCGGCACGTTTCAAATCCCGATCCTCCAGCCGAAAGCCAAACGGCTCGACCAGGTGCAGGACCGACCGGGTGGCGGCGCACAAGCGGGCCACATTGCCGGCATTGGGCGGGATCTCCGGCTCCACCAGAACGACGTTCATGCTACTCATTCAACCCGCTTTTCCGATACCACTCCAGGAACCGCCGGGACTGCGCGAGGGCGTCCACCTGGTTGTGGCCCTCGAGATATTCGACGGCAAAAAAGCCCCGGTAACCGGCGGCCTTGAGCTTCCGGATCACCTCGGCGAAATCGATGGGACCCTCCCCCCAAGCCAGCTGGATGGAGTTCCAATCCCGCCCGCCCGCGCGCAACCCGGTGCCCTCCACGAGCGGGTAAATCTCGTCGAAGCGGGCGCCTTGATTCGGCCCGGCAAAATAATGGCTGGGATCAAGCGTGAGCTTCAACCCGGGCACCTCCTGGCACAGCCGGACGGCGTCGGCGGGCCATTCGGTGATCTGGTTGCAGTGGGTTTCGGCGGTGAGGATCACCCCGCCTTCCCGGGCGATCTGCTGCAGCTTCCGCAGTTTGGCCACCTGGTCGGCGCGATCGCACTTGGCCGAGGGAGCCATGAGGTTGATCAGGCGCGCCTCCAGGCGCGCCGCCAGCTGGACCAAGGCCCGGAATTGCGCCTCGTATTTTTCAAAGGGGAGCGTCTCGATGGCGTCGAAGGTCAAATTGGCCACCCGCAGGCCGGAGGCGTCCAAAGCCCGCTCCACCCGGATGGCCTCCGGCTCAAAGTCAGCCGCCAGTTTGGCGGCGTTGACGTGCGGCGCCCAGCTCAAGCACGATAAATCCAGCCACTTGAAACCGGCGCCAGCGATGGCCTGGAAGGCCTTTTCGGTGGGCTGTTTCAGCTGGCACAGGGTGGAGCAGGCCGCCCTTTCCAGCCGGGTGATTTTGAAATCGCGCTGGCTGCGCACGGACCGCGCCGCATCGGTCAATTCCGCCACCAGGGTGTATTCACCGGTTTCGGCGGGGAACTTGATTTTGAAATCCAGGATTTCACGCCCCAAAGCGGGAACCGTGCGCGCCTGGGACTGGAGCACTTGCGCCCGGCCATCCCGCACGAGTTTCAAGGAGACCTGGCCCTGCCAATCGTGGTAGCGGTCATTGATGACGAAAACCTGGCACCTGCGCTCCCAGCCGGCGGGCATATCCTCCTCCCAGAAATTCAGCA
This sequence comes from uncultured Verrucomicrobiota bacterium, assembly GCA_903845125.1. GTDB lineage: Bacteria > Verrucomicrobiota > Verrucomicrobiia > Limisphaerales > UBA1319 > CAIMWS01. The sequence continues at coordinate 2,191 of CAIMWS010000037.1, read as the reverse complement.
TCAAACCGACGGGGTTGAAGGCATCGCCCACGTAGTTTTGGAAATGCGGCTCGAAAGCCAGTTGCTCCAAATCCGTGAAATGATCACTGGTGGCGCCCCCCTCGGGCCGGGGCTTGTCACCCGGGCGGGAATAGCCCAGGCCGCAGAAATGCAGCACCCCGGCACACTCCCGGTGGCAGCGCCAAAACTCGGTCTTGGCGGCCAGGTATTTGGCGAACACCTGCCGCCGTTGATCCACAGTGGAATTCGGACCCAGCAGCTTTTCATAGACTTTGTCGGTCAGGCAGGTGGGCTGGCCATCGCGGGTGAGCCAAAGCCAGCCGTATTCGTTGATGATGACCGGCACGGCCAATTTCTTCTGGGCCGCGGACAGGTTCGGCACGCCGGACAGGTGGGCCATTTCCCGCATATGGAACGTCCCGCCCTGCCAGATCCGGATGAACTGGTAGGGATGGGATTCCACGCAATCGGCGACGCATTGCGGCTCGGCCCAGCCATTTTCCCAGGGGCGGCCGGAAAGATCGAGATGGCGCACGGCCTGGATGGACTTGCCGGTCTCCGCGGTGTTGCTTTCGTTCTGCCCGTCCCAGATCACCACGCAGGCATGGTTCCACCGCTCACGCATCCATTCGGTGTATTCAGGGATGATCTTAGCGGCCACGGGCTTTTCGGGCGCCCCGCCCAGCAGCCAGATGGGGAACTCATCCTGGATCAGGAAACCGAGCTCATCGGCGATATCATACCAGAATTCCGGGGGAAAGCCGATGCAGTAGCGCAGGGAATTCCAGTGCATGGCCTTGAATTGCTGGTGCAGCCGGCGCACCCACTCCGCGCGCCACGGCCGGTCCCGGCGCTCGGAATCCTCGAAGAACCGATAGATGGTGACGTTGCTGCCGCGCATGAAATAGGGTTTGCCGTTCAACACCGCCCGGCCGGTTGGCGCATCGAACCGGAAGGATCGCATCCCGAAGCGCAGCTGGACCTCGTCGGCGCCGGTGCCAACCCGCAAAGTGTAGAGGTAGGGATCCTCCGGGGACCACCACCGGCAATGGCGGATCGGCACGTTGAAATCCACCGTTTGGACCTGCCGTGAATCCGCGGGGGAGATCCCGGCCTGGCACGACTCAGACGCCGCCGCACCATCGGCCTCGAACACCTGCCCCCGCACTTGGACCGGGCCGCCCGGAACCGTCTCCACCTCGGCCAGAACCCGCACCACACCGGCATCCAGATCCGGCACGGTTTGCACATTGACCACCCGGGGCAGGCCGGTGAGGATCAGTTCCACGGAGTCATAAATGCCGGGCAGATACAGGTATTTTTCGAAATCCCAGCCGGTGGGCATATCCTGCGGGAGGCTTTCCCGGTCGGCGCCCACGCGGATCACCAATTCATTTTCCTGGCCGTTACCCTTGAGGGCATCCCGCGCCTCCAGATAGGCGGGCGTGAAACACGGAAGGTGGTCGCCGATCAGCCGGCCATTCAGGTAAACGCGGGTGCCATAACGGGCTTTGTGGATCTTCAGCAAAGCGGCGGCGGGGAGGCCGCCCGCCACCTTGAAAGTGCGCCGGTACCAGAAGGCCTGGCGCAACGGGCTTTTTTTGCCCACCTCGCGAAAGGCCGGGGTGGCCATATCCACCAAGCCTGGCACCGGCACGGCATGCCCATACGCCACGGGCGGCGACTCCAGGCCCCCCTCGGCCACCTGCCAGAGGCCGTCCAGGTTGAGGGACTGCCGGGGTCCCGATGGTTTCAGGGAGGCCCACAGGGTGCCAGCAAACAGATACAGCGCGCCGAAAAGAAAAATCCAACCGGGCTTGCGAATTGTCTTCATGGGGGAATGAAACACGCCCGGCGCCGGGGTGTCAACCAGGCTCCTCAGCCGTTTCGCCATTTACAAATCTGTTAAATACCGGCGCGTGACCCCATCCTCGCCTGGCGCGAAAATCGGCGGCTCAACCGCAGGCCTGCCGGATAACCGGGCATGCAAAACCCAGTGCCCCATCTCCGCCGGGTGGAAAAATGGGGCCTGCAAGATTATCTCAAGCCGTCAACCGGCGGCCATTCCGCCCTCGGTTTTGGCCTCCGGCTTCCACTTCTCCTCGTGGCCGAGGGCCACGGCAAAGGCGGGGGGTTTGCAGCGCTCGGCCTCGGTGGCAGCGGCCGCAGCCGGAGGCGCCATCGCCGGCTG
>CAIMWS010000036.1 GCA_903845125.1 uncultured Verrucomicrobiota bacterium | reverse complement strand
GGCTCGCAGCTCGCCCCCTGCTCGATTTAGCTCGCTTCCGGACGCCAAATCTTTAGAACAAAAAAGAACATGAGAACTGGAGTTCATCGACCCTGCTTACTCAGAGTTCTCCGGTGTCTTTTTCCCGTGAGTCAACGGGTAAGTCGGCCATAGGCATGGGTGTGGCAAGGAAGCTCAGCGAAAGCTGCGGCATGGGGTACCAGGTTCACGCATACACGAATACGGGCGCTCAGAAAAACCTTGCCCGACCTACAGTTCTTTGAGAGCGGCAATAGGGCTGCAAATTCTTCAGGGATCTGGAGGATATGCGGCCTCTATGGCGAACATACTCAAGGTGCAAGAACAGGAAGCAATAACCAATCTGGTCCGGCTGGGCTGGGGGATCCGCAGGATCGCCCGAGAATAGCGCCTCAGCCGCCATACGGTGCGTGGCTACGCCCGATCGCTCGAGGTTTTGGGGGCCGCCCCGGTTGTGGAGGAGAATCTCCAAGGCTCTGCTTAACCTCAAGGCGGCCGTGCTCAAGGCCGACTGGGCAATTTCCTGAGGTTTTGCGAACTAGTTGTAAAGAAAGGAACAGCGCAGGTCATCAACCTCACGACCGGTTCTGATAGCGAAGTCCAGCGCATGGAAACTGAAGAGAAGTTAAAAATGGTCGGCTCAAGCCTGCTGGACCATGGCATCGAGCTAAACCTGAAGTTCAGCGACACCTTGCATGACCGGGAAATTCGCTTGGATAATGGTTGGACGATTCAAATGGGGCGCGGCTTTGACATTTACCAAAAGCTCGACAACTGGTTCAGTATCGGTACTACCGAAATGGAAATGCGCCCTTGTATGGAGGCAAGAGTGGATATTTTCAACCGCCAAGCCTGATATCGCACGCCGATCGTGGGAGGTTGGGGGCCGGGGCGGAGTTTTCGGCCGGTTCCGAATATACCGCGCCGCTGCGCCCGTAGCAGTAGAGGCAGCCATGCCGGCAGGGTGGTTTATACCAGCCAAGATCCCAGATGGCGTCCCGGCAGTAATTGGCTGTCGGACGCTTGACGGCTTGATAATGGTGAATGACGCTGGTGTCCTGGTGCGGGTGGAGCTCGGCCAACCAGCCGAGGTCCACGCACCGCAAACGGTGCATTCCCGGGACGTGGCAAAAGGAGAGGTCCAGGCCCAGGCTGGCACAAACCTGGTCAATCTCCCCGGCGAACCGCGCTTTTTCTTCGGCGGGGATGGCATCCGGGGAGACGCGGCTATTCCGGTAGGGGAAGTAAAACATGGCCATCACCCGCCGCGCACCGATGGCGGCAAAGGTTGCCGCGATGGACTGGAAGAGATCCACGGATTTATTGCCCAGGCCATGCCATTCGAGAATGGGATCAAAACACCAGGTGATGCGGCGCGGATCCCCGACGGCCTCCGCCAGTTCGGGCAATCTCGGCAGCAGCAGGCCCATGGCGGGCACTCCCGGCTCCAAAGGGGAACCGCCCAAGCCGGTGATGGTGAGGTTGAAACAGACCTGGTCGCAGCGGTCACAAACGGACCTGATCTCAGGCCGGTCCAGGAAATTACGGAAATCCTTGGTGGAGATCAGGAGCGTGTGTACCCGCTCCGGGCTTAAGTGGCGGCTGAAAGGAAGGCCCCCTTCCAGGGCTTGGACCAGGCGTTCTGGCGCGGAAGCGAGCATATCCGTGCGCCGGCTGGCGCTAACCACGTATTTTCTCATTTTTTGGGCGAGGCACGCGTTTGCCTTCAGTTTGGTAGGCGCAGGTCGTTGGCCGGCGTAACCGGAGCGGTGTATCCAGATTGGCCAGGGCCTGCTGCACAAAGGCCGGTTCGAGTTCGTAGCCGATGAACCGCCGGCCCAGCATGCGCGCCGCCCGCGCCGTGGTGCCGATACCCATGAAAGGATCCAGAACAATCTCTCCTTGGCGTGAAAGCAGCTGGATGAGCCGGCAAGGGATCTCCGGGGGAAACGGGCATGGGTGGCCACGCTCGAGTGGGTTGCACGCGGGCATGATGTGCCAGACGTTGTTGGCGGTTTCACACTGGAAGAATCGATCCAGCACCAAGCGCTCGTCATCCCTGAAGGGAACGCCCCCATCGAAACGCGTGGTGGAGTCTTTGCGGAACACCAGCAAATACTCGGTGCGGTTATTGGGAAGATACCGCCCTGGATAGGGATGCTGGACGATCACTCGCGCATCGGGCCGCCCCCCGGCGATCTTGTGCCAGATGATTTCGTAGCAGAATTCGAAACCCAGCTCCTCCAGGACGCCAACGGTGTGGAACGGGATCGGATAACAGCGCCCTTTCCAGCGCAGCGAACCGACATTCACCACGCAGTAGCGCCCGCGGCGGAGGACCCGGAAGCATTCCCGATACCAGCGGCGCAAATCGGCAAGATATTCCGGATATGGGCGCTGCCGGCTCCAGGCTGGGCACCGGCGCGATTGGCCGGCGGCATAGGCGGCGTAGTCGATATAGTCCCAGTAAGGGGGCCCTGAAATGATCAGGTCAATGGCTTCCTCATCGACTTGCGGCATGCACGAGCAGTCCTGGCAGTGGATGACGTCGGCGTCCATTAAAAAAGAGCCCTTGGTGGCGCAGCGGGGATGGATGGCGGCAGGAAAAGGCCGCCTTTGCCGCAGCTCCAGACTCGCAGCCTTGGCCGTTTGCCAGTGAGTCTGAACGGAGGGCGGCTCCCGGTTGCCTGATTAGGCGCAGTATGGGGGCTTTCGCCCCAAGCGCAGAGGAGTGGCTGGGCCGCCTCCAAGGAGTGCCTGACAGGCCCGGCGGATGCCGGTGGTTCAAGGCGATCTTTCTTCAATTTTTTGGTTTTTGCTTTTTCGGATTTGCCTGGGGCTCTTTGGTTTTTGCCGAGGCATCGGTTTTCAGTGGTTTTTCCGGCAAGGATTTTGCCAGGCAAAGGGCCATGGCCTCGCGCATTTGAGCCCCCACCGTGGGCTGCACCGATTCCAAAAAAGCCATTCGGCCACGGAGGCTGTCCAGAGTGCATTTGGTGCCATTCCAGGTGGCGGGTTTCCCATTCCGCAAATGATGCAGCGCGGCACGCAGTTTCCGGCGCGTGCGCCGGGGCACGGCGACTTGTGAATTCACAACCAGCCCGGTCACCTCCTGGCGGTTTCCTTTGCCGGTGATGCGGACTTTTTCCTCCGCCACTTGGAAACCCTCCTCGGCAATCAGCTTGCGCACCAGGGGCAGGCAGCTCAGCAAGGAACGCGGGCCGCTGAAAGTCAGGTCATCCGCGTAGCGGGAATAAGCAGAATTCATTTTGGCGGCCAGACCAGCCAGGCGGCTATCCAGCCGGCGAGCCACTAAATTGGCCAGCATGGGGCTGGAAGGGGCGCCTTGAGGAAGATACCCTTTGTAGGTGCAGAGCCGGGTCAGGAACCTGGACTCATTGGGCTGCCAGCCCAGGGAGCAGAATAGGCCGTAAATGCGGCCGGCGGAGATGCCAGGGAAAAAGTCCCTCAAATCGATATTGATTACAACTTCCTTGGCGGTATGCGGACGGGCATTGGTAATGATGGAGTGGGCCGGGCGAAAACCATGGCAGGCGGGGTGCAGCGCCGCCGGCGTGAGGATCTTCTCGTGGATCTGCCGTTGCAGGAATTTAAGCCAGGCCACCGGAGCGAGGATGGTGCGCTGGCCGCCGCTGCGTTTGGCCATGGTGAAATCATGGTAAAAGGAATCAAGCTTCTTCCAATTCCGCACGGCCGGCCCGAAATATTCCGAGCCAAGGCCCAGCGCCGGGCATAGGCGCTTGAGCAGACTGGGTTTTTCGGGCCTGGGTTGAGCCGCCGCCACGCCTTTTTTCTGCAGGTCTTCAAAAAGTTTTGCCGCCGCCACGCCTTTTTTCTGCAGGTCTTCAAAAAGTTTTTTATGCATCCACCATCTCTCCGGCAGCGTGTTGGCCCAGGCATCAAGGACCGTAACTGGAGCTTCGGCAACGATCAGTGGCACACTTTCGTGATGGTAACCTACCTGTTGAAGCATTTTGGCGAAATCTGGCGGGTTCGTCGGCCCAAAAGCCTGGCCTACGAGTCCGCGGGCATGGAGGAATTTAAAGGCATTTGGATTCTGAAATAGTTTTTTCCGGCGGGCTGCCGTCAGCTTTGGCAGGGCAAGCGCCAGGCATTCGGTGGAGAAGCCATCCAGGTAGCACTCGAGGTGTGGGCTCCAGGCGGTCAAGCCTTGGCATACTTTTGCCAGATGAAGGTCAGTCCGCTTCAATAAGCGGCGGATGAGTTTACCTTTTTAGGCTAGAACAAGCTTGGCTGCTATGGACAGAACCGCCCGGTCAGCCTCGACGGTTCCGCACAAGCTCAAGCTCTCCAGCGCGGTTTTCCGCCCGATTTGTGCGCGCTTAAAGGCCTGCTGGATCAATGGGGTGGCAGCTGCGCCGTCGAGCTTCGCCAAATGTGCAGCGCAGGCGTTGCGAAAGCGCCGGTCCCAATGCTGCAACCCTTCCTGCAATAGCTCCCAGGCTTGGGGCTTGGTCAGCTCGCCGATGCGGGCTGCCGCGGCGAGACGCTCGTCTTGCTCCAAGGATTGAAACCCCGCCTTTATCTCTGCTGGTGACGATTTGGATTCCATGGCTGCAAAAGAAAAAGGGAAGCGGACGAGCCCTACTAAACATACAAATCCTCGATCCAGACATTTGTTGCAAGCGGCACCGCCGATTGCTACACCTGTCTGGATTGAATTGGGTAGTCGTTTTCGCGTCCACGGCGAAACACCGTGATAAGCTAAGGCATACTCAACCGCTTCCCCAAATTTTGAAAAATTCTAACAAGCCATACCGGACCGTCAAGCATCAAAAAAAAAATATTTCTAAATCCAGGTTTGATTCATCATTGGTGCGCATCCATGAGGATTTCAAGGCGGTTCCAGGTGGGAGGTTTTTGACTTTTGGGGCCGGTATGCAATCCAAACCGCCATTCAAGGTGGCCAGGCGCTGCTGGCTGCGCATTCCACATCATGACGTCCTCGGGCTGGTGTGGGCGCTTCAAGGTGGGCCTGGTGGGAACTACGAACCAGGCGCAGGGTTTCATCGTGCCGCTTATCAGGAGGCCTTTGCGGCCTTGGGAAACAGTTCCACCAAATGTGGTAAAGCAGCTCCGCTGCGCATGATGCCGGCGCTGCAATGCACAACCAGCGGCGACTTTATCGAAAGCCTTCTGCTGCCGCGATTGCTGGGATCCGCCGGCGAGGGCACCGTGAACAAACAAACACCGCTAACATTCAACCATCCCTATGAGGCGCAGTACGAAACCCACTCCTTGTGCTTGGGGATACCCGGTTAGCACGGCATGACCGTGGTGGCGTAGTGGCGGGCAAAATCAATCAGTTTGGGGTTGAGTTCCGGATCGGCCCAGTCGGCTTTGAGCACGGCCGCCTTGAGGTTATCCAGATTGATGGTCAGCGTCGACCTGCCAAACTCACGGAAAGCCGCCTTGATGCATCGCAGGAAGGGCTCCGCGTCTTGCCGCAGGACGCCTTGGCTGAAGGCTTTGCGCGAAAAGCTCAGGACCAGGTGAAAGATCCAGGTCTTCTTCTTCGTGCCGTCGGATTGAACCAGCGTGGCGCCGGCACCAAAATCCACCTGCACCTCTTC
>CAIMWS010000035.1 GCA_903845125.1 uncultured Verrucomicrobiota bacterium | reverse complement strand
GATAAAACCAGCGCGGGGGAGGCGCTGGGCCGCAAGTGGCGCCACGCCATCGATGGCGGATGGTTCTCCTTCGAGCTGCAGGCTGATCCCGCCCGCGACACCGAATTGCTGTGCACCTTCTGGGGCGGGGAGACGGGCCGCCGCAAATTCGATATTCTCGTGGACGGGGTCTGGATTGCCACGCAAACCTTGTTGAACAACCAGCCGGGCCGGTTTTTCGACGTCGTTTACCCGATCCCGGCGCCGCTGACCCGCGGCAAAAACAAGGTCACGGTGAAATTCCAGGCCCAGCCCGATAACTGGGCGGGCGGGCTTTTTGGCGCGCGGCTACTGCGCCGCGAGGGGGCAGCGAAATGAACCGGAGCGATCTTCAGCAGCGCCAGGCTTCCGTCCGGCAGGTTTTCGAGCAGCGCTTCGGCTCCGCGCCTACCCTCTGGTGCCGCGCCCCGGGGCGCGTGGACTTGATGGGCAGCCACACGGATTACAACCTGGGCCATGTCCTCACCATGCCCATCGGCTTCGACACCTGGATCGCCGCCCGCCCGCGCGCCGGCCGGCTCGTGCGCCTGCACACCATGAACCTCGACGCGGAAAACAGCTTCAGCCTGGAGGCCCTGGCCCCGGACTCCGGGCACCGGTGGAGCAACTACCTCCGCGGCGTGGCCCAGGTGCTGCAGGCCGAGGGCTTGGAAACCGCCGGGTTTGACGGCGTCATCCACAGCACGGTGCCGATCGGCAGCGGGCTCAGTTCGTCGGCGGCCCTGGAATGTGCGGCGGCCACCGTGTTCGAGGCCCTGGGTGGCTGGCGGCTGGAGCCGGCCCGCAAGGCGCTGCTCTGCCAGCGGGCGGAGAACCAATTTGTGGGGGTCAACTGTGGCATCCTCGACCAATACACCTCCTGCGCCGGGGAGCAGGATTGCGCCCTGCTGCTGGATTGCCGCGATCTCTCCAGCCGCCGGGTGCGGCTGCCGGCCTCCCTCCAGGTGGTGATCTGCGATACCCGCTCCAAGCGGGAGCTGGCCGGCTCCGAATATGGCCGGCGCCGGGCCCAATGCGAGGCCGGGGCGCGCCAGCTCGGCTTGCAGGCGCTCCGGGACATCACCGTGGAACAGTTTCGCCAGCGCGCGCCGGAACTCCCGGCCGAAGTGGCCCGGCGCTGCCGGTTCATCGTCGAGGAAAATGAACGGGTGCTGCAGCTGGCAGCCGCGCTCGAGGCGGCGGACTTCGGGGCCATCGGCCGGCTCACGGCCGAATCCTTCCAGGGGGCCTGCAGCCTGTATGAAATCGGCGCTCCCGCCATGGACGCCATGATGCGGGCCATGACCGCCGCGCCAGGAGTGGTCGGCGCCCGGCAGGCGGGCGCCGGTTTCGGCGGGTGCATGGTGGCGTTTGTCGAGGCCTCCCGCGTGGCGGCCTTCGCCGCGGCTGTCGGGGAGGCTTATTTCGCGGCCACGCAGGTGCGGCCCGAGGTCCATCCCGTGGCCGCCGCGGCCGGGGCAGGTTTGCTGGCCCTGGATCTGCCCGCCTCCGCCTCGGGAACCGGCAAGCCGGCCGGACCAGCCTTTTAACCAGTCCCGGAACAACCACCCTCAACCCACATCGTTAATAGTTAATAATTGGAAAGCGTATTCCCAACCCCATGAAATTCCCTCTCTTTGCCTCGCTGGGCGCGGCCGCCGTTTTGGCGGGCCTCTGCCCGGCCTTCGCCAGTTCCACCTTCGACGCGCCGGGCAACTTCAATCCCCTCGTGCCCGGTTATTTTGCCGATCCCACCATCGAAAAATTCGGCGACACCTTTTACCTCTATGCCACCACGGACGGCAACGGCGGCGGGCGCGGACCAGCCACTGTCTGGGTGTCGCACGATTTCGTGAATTGGGTGCTCGTGCCGATGAACTGGCCCACCACCCCTTTCTACTGGGCCCCCGATGTCGTGCGGCGCCCGGATGGCCACTACTACCTGTTCTACAACCAGCCCTGCAACACCTATGCGGGGGTGGGGAATTCGCCCATTGGCCCGTGGACGCCGCTCACGCCGGGCGACGGGCTGGTCATCAAGGACCATTTGGTCAAGGAGGTTATCACCCTCGATACGCAGATCTTCGAGGACAAGGATGGCACGCTCTACGGCTACTGGGGCACCTGGGGCATCTTCCCGAACAGCGGCTGTGGGGTCGGCGTGTTCAATCCGGACCTGAAATCGTTCGCCCGGCTCGGGATGATCCCGAACACCCAGGCCAGGGATTTCTTCGAGGCGCCGTTCATGATCGAGCGCCACGGCGTTTACTACTTCACCTATTCCTCCGGCTCCTGCCACGACGCCAGCTACCGCGTGCAGTATGCCGTGGGCTCCCGGCCTGACGGCGAATTCAAAATGGGCTTGAACAACCCGATCCTCGCCTCCACCGCGGACGGCAAGGTCCACGGCCCGGGGCATCACTCCATCCTGCAGCAAGGGGATGATTACTACATCGTTTACCACCGGCACGACCTGCCGGTGACGCCCAACGGCATGCACCGTCAGACTTGCGCGGACCGCCTGGTTTTCGAGAGCGACGGCGTCATCAAAAAAGTCGAGCCGACCCACCAGGGCGTCGGCTATCTTGGCCCGCGGACCAAATCCGCCAACCTGGCTTTCCAAAAAAAGGTGACCGCCTCCTCGTACTACCGGGACACGCTGCGCCACCACGATTACCGGCCGGAATACGCGGTGGACGACAACCAGGCGACCCTCTGGCGGCCCGGCGACAACCGCCCGGGCCACTGGCTGCAGGTGGACCTCGGCGCGCCGCAGCGGGTGCGCCGGACCGAGATCCAGTTCGAATACGGGACCTGGTTCTACCAGTATCTCATCGAGACCTCGCTCGACGGGCAGGTTTGGCAGACGTTTGCCGACCGCCGCCTAAACACCCGCTGGGGCAGCCCGATGGTGGACGACGGGGAGGTGGAAACCCGTTACCTGCGCCTGACGGTGACCGGCACCGAATACCCCGGGCTTTTCGGAGCGGTGTGGGGCTTCAAGGCTTTTGCCGAAGCGCCCGCTGATCCGCTGCTGGCCATGGCGGACCAGGCATTCAACCAGTTTGTGGCCCCCAAACAGGCTGGCCAAAACCGGGGGGAATCCGGTTTGCCCGGCCTCCCGAAGACCGGCCCGGCCCCGGCGGCAGGCGGATTGCTCATTCACCTCGAGGCCGCCGGACTGCCGCTTGGCTCAGCCGTCGGCGCCTGGACCAACCAGGGCACGCTGGGCGGCGAGTTCAAGAGCGCCGGGGCCAGGCCGGTCGTGAGCCTGGCGGCGGGCCGCAAAGCCGTGAGCTTCTCCGGCCGGCAATTCCTGACCGCCTCCTTTCCCGCGCCGCGCGCGCTGGCCGGCAACAGCAGCTTCACGGTCGCCGCCTGGGCGAACAATCCCAGCGTGGGTGAAAGCGAATGCATCGTGAGCTGGGCCGGGCGCGGGGGACCGGATGCCACCACCGCCCAATTCGGCTACGGCACGCATCCCGAATTCGGGGTGGTCGGGCATTGGGGCTTTCCGGATATGGGCTTTCGCGGAGCACCGCCCAAGGCCGGGCAATGGCATCACCTGGCGGTGGTGTTCGACGGCGTGATCGAGCGGGTTTACGTGGATGGACAGCTCAACAATTCCGAGGCCAAAATGCTGCTGATGCACGAGGGGCGGCCCATATATGTTGGCGCTTCCGAGCCGGGCACGGAGTTCCTGAGCGGCGGCCTGGCCTCGCTGCGGATCTACGCCGGCGCCTTGAGCGAGGCGGAGGTGAAACAGTTGGCGGCGGATGCGCCATCGGCGGACGTGCTGGTGCACCTGGATTCCGCGCCGCTCGGCTACGGCCCGCTGGAGGCCTGGGAGAACCAAGGCTCGCTGGGCGGCTCCTTTGCCGGGGCCGGTCATGCGCCGGTGGTGGAGGAGGTGCAGGGGCGCATCGCGGTGCGGTTTGGCCCGGGGCAGTCGCTGGCCTTCTCGCCCGGAGCCGAGGTGCCGATCCTCGATTTCACCCTGCTGGCCACCGTCGCCAATCCGGCGCTGGAGCCGGGGGAATGTGCGGTGGAACTCGAAGGCGCGGATGGCGGGCACACCGCCTTGCTGGTGGCGCCGCCCGCCGGGGCCTGGCGGCAGGTGGCCTTGGTTTATCGCGGCGGCGAAGGGGTTTGCTACCTGGATGGTGTCCCCACCGCCAGCCCGGCGCCGCGCCTTCCCCGGCGGGTGAAGACTTTCCGCCTGGGTGGCCAAATCCCGTTCTCGGGCGCGCTCTCCCGCGTGCAGTTGTTCCGACGGGCCCTCCCGGCGGCGGAACTGGCACAGTTGCAGGCGGCCTGGCAGGGCGAATGGCAGCCGCCCGCCCCGAATCCCGCGCGGTTCGCCCGGCCGCCCGCGGCCTTGAGCACCTCCGCCATCGCCATGGCCGCCGAGGCCGGCCGTTCCGACCTGGGGGCCCTGGAATACCGCTTCACCGAGACCACCGGCGCCCCGGGGGGCCGAAGCAGCGGCTGGCAAGCCGCCCCGTACTTCCTCAATGATGGCCTGCGGAGCGACACCCGCTACGCCTACACTGTGGCGATCCGGGATCCGCTCGGCAACGTGACCGCCGCTTCCCCGCCCGGCGCGGCCGCCACCGAGGCCGCCGGTTTCCGGGAATTCACCGATCGGTTCCAGGCCGGCCAGGATTATCTGGCGCAAGGCGTGGGCGGCACGATCTGGGACGGCTTCCTCACCCCGGCGGACGGCAGCGCACCGGAAGCAATCCTCGCCCGGGATGGGGTCTTGCGACTGCAATCCAAAGGCACGGTCTGGGACGGCGGCAAACCGCTCGGCGCTTTTATCTATAAGCTGGTTCCCGGCGATTTTGTCGTCCAGGCCACGGTCGCCGATTACGCGGGCCTGGCCACCCGCCGCGTGCCGGGCAACAACGACGGAGGCCTGATGATCCGAGCGCCCCGGGTCGAGGACGCCGGCCCGGGCGAAGACCTGGTCCAGCTGAATTTCTTCCCCATCTGGAACCAGGGGAACATGGTCACCAGCCTGGATGGCGGCCGCTCCCAGAAAGGCAACCAGCTGGCCTGGGAGGCGCATCGCCATCTGCAGATCATCCGGCAGGGCGCGCTGTTCCATTTCCGCACCAGCGCCGATGGCCGGCGGTGGCAGGATATGCCCGGTTCGCCCCTGGAACGGGCGGACCTGGCGGGTCTGCCGCTCCAGGCGGGCCTTTACCACGCCAGCTACGGCGGCGACAGCAGTTTCATCACATTCCACGATTTTCAACTCATCACCCGCCAACCCAACGGCTCCCACTGAAACCTGAATAACCCATGAATATGTATTGCCACCGGTTCCTTCCCCTCGCCCTTTTGCTGGGCCTGCTCGCGCCCGGCGCGCCCGGGGCGGCCCCCACTGAAACCATGATCCTGGACAACGGCCTGGTCACCGCCGGGTTCGGCCCGGGCGGGCTGGTCCGCCTGGCGCAAGGCTCCCCGCCGCACACGGTTTCACTCGCCGAGCGGGCCATCACCCTGACCGTCGACGGCGAGCGCCTGGCGGTGCCTGGCCTGCGGCTGGTGGAAACCAAACAGCTCCGGGAAAGCCTCACCTATACCTATGCCGCCGGCGACAAACAGCTCCAGGTCATTTATGAGCTGCGGCCCGGCTGGCACTTCGTGAGCAAGCAGATCGTCCTGCAGCTGCCGCCCGGGGCCGCCTGCCGCGTGGAGGCCTTGGAGCTGTTCCGGGCCGAACTGAAAACGCCCATCGCGCGCGAGCACCCGGCAGCGCATGCCAGCGGTGCCGTGTTCCTGCGGCTGGGCGAAACCAAGCCGGCCTTCGGCGCCTTCCTGGTGCTGCAGAATCCGTTCCTCAAGTGGGAGCGCCAGGACCAGCAGGTGGCGATGTCCTACGCGCTGGATATGGAATGGCGCGCCGCCTACGGTCCGTTCCAGTCGGACCGGGTCTGCCTGGGCCTTTACACGCTCAGCGGCGTGGAGCATCCCGCACAGAATATTCCCGAATGGAAATATGTGCGCGAGCCGGAGCAGGCCTTCGCCGGCCAGCCGCTGCTCGACCTGGCCGAGTCCGGCGCGGTGACCCGCTGTGTGGAAGCGTTTGCCTTGTATCACCCGGACCGGAGCCTGCGCGTCCACGTGCCGTGGTGTGAAAACGATTACCAGATCGATGTGGCCACCCCGGCCGGGCGGACCGAGTGGAAACGCATCCTCGACCAATGCGCCGCGGTGGGGGTGGAAAATACGCTGTTCACGGCCGCCAACAGCGCCGTGGCCCCGCTCCAGGATAATGCCGACGCCTGGGGCTGGGAGAACTGCCTCTGGCTCGGCCTCGGCCAGAAGATCCGCAAGGGGGAATGGGACATCACCCGGGACCCCCTGCCGCCATCCATCCAGGAGATGCTCGATTACGCCCGAATGAAGCACGTGAAGCTGGTGGCCTACGCCTACCCGACCCTGGGCTGGAAGCAGAACCCGGAGTGGACCGCCTGGTGCGGCGGCAAAACCGGCGGCTACGTGGGGGCGGACACGGGCGTGCGCAGTTTCCAGGATTGGTTTGTGGATCAGCTGGTGGCCTTCCAGCAGCGCACGGGCATCAGCGGCTACAGCTTCGACCACTGGTGGATCGCTTACGAACCCACGAAGGAGGGATTCAAACCCACGAGCAAATACGCCCAGTGGTTCGGCTGCCGGCGCATCCTGGAGGAACTGCGCCGCCGGGTGCCGGAGATCGTGATCGATGGCCGCCAGCAGTACCAATGGTTCGGGCCGTGGACCTGGCTGGGCGGCTCCTACCCGCATCCCACCACCAATGACGAGCAGCCCGGCAGCTTTGAGAATTTCCCCGACCTGCACTTCAGCCGGGTGTCCGGAGACCGCCAGCGCTGGGCCACCTGGTATTATCATACCCAGCAGTTCACCCCCTGGGATCTCGTGCCCGGCTACCTGACCCATCAGACGCCGCGCAACGACGCCCAGGGCCAGTGCGTCAAAGACCGCCCCTTCCACACGCGGGATTGGGATCTGCTCGGCTGGCGCTACTCCGTCATCTCCTCCCTCGGCACCGCCCCTTTCAACCACGTCGTGAACCTCCTGCCGGCGCGGGATGAAACCGAGTTCCGCCACTTCCGCGCGGAGGATCAGCAATGGCTGCGCCAGTGGCTGGACTGGACCGACCGCCACCGCGCCACGCTGCGGCGGCTGCAGCCCATCCTCGGCCCGCCGGTCCTGGGGCGGGTGGACGGCTCCGCCGCCATCGCCGGCCAGCACGGGTTTGTGTTCCTGTTCAACCCGAACTACCGGGAGCTGGCAGCCGGATTCACCCTGGACGCGACCATCGGGCTCCGGGAAGGCCGGGAGTTCCTGCTCCGCGAGCTGTATCCCCAGGCTGGCCGCCTGCTCGGCCACCCGCGATCCGGGGTGTGGCGGCTGGGCGACCAGGTCGTCCTGCCGATCAAGGGGCCGGAAGCCCTGGTGGTGGAGCTGCTGCCGGCCGCCGCCATCAACCTCCCGGCGGTGCTGAACGCCCGCGGGCACGCGGCGCTGAAGGGGGACCGCCTGGTGCTGACCGGCATCGAGGGCGAGCGGGGCGGGACGGCCGAGCTGGCCGTGCTGACCGGCTCCACGCGCGCGGTGGCCCAGGTGCAGGTGAATGGCCGCGAGTGCGCCTCCTTTACGCAAAAAGAGGGGGTGGTGGCCTTGCCAGTAAAATTCAGCGGCACGCGCTTTGGCCATTGCCCGCAGGCCGGGGCCTGGGACCCCCATTTCGCGGGCGGCCTCTACCGCGCCGCGTTCACCATCCCGCAACGCGTTTTCACCCAGCTGGCGGCCCGCCGGAAAGCCTGGCCGGTGGCCTATGCCGGGGAGGAGTTGCGCGCCACCTGGCGCGGCTCGGACCGCCTGCTCCTGTTCATCCAAATCGCCGACCCGGACGACCGGTGGGCCGTGGCCCTGAAGATCAATGGCCAGCCCGCCGAGGTGAAGAAAGCCTATGGCGACGTCTGGCCGCTGGGGCGCGAGCGCACCTTCTCCGGCTTCTACGTGGACGTGTCGAACCTCCAGCCGGACACCCGCTACGAGGTGGAGGCCCAACTGCCGGACTCCCTCCAGCCCGGGCAATTCCAGGGCCTGTTCTTCGAGAACGTGGAAGCGGAATCGACCACTGAACTGGCGGATTAACCACCCGTTTATGATCCAACATCTCGACGTCCTGGTTTTCGGCTTTTACCTCCTGGTGGTCGCCACCGTGGGCATCCTCGCTTCCCGGAAGCGGGAGGAGTCGGACGACTATTTCCTCGCCAGCCGCAACCTCACCTGGTGGATCATCGGCGGCTCGATGATCGCCGCGAACATCTCCACCCACCACTTCATCGGCATGTCCGGCACCGGCTACACGATCGGCCTGGCGGTGGCCAGCTTCGAGTGGATCGCCGCCATCGCGCTGGTGCTTTACGGGAAGTTCTTCCTGCCTTACTACCTGAAAAGCCGGATCACCACCATGCCGGAGTTCCTCGAGCGGCGCTTCAGCGACAAGGTGCGCATCGCCTATGCCATCATCAGCCTGATTGGCTACATTGTCATCGAGCTGGCGGTGGTGCTCTACACCGGCTCCCTGGCGATCCGCGAGGTGTTCGGCCTGCCGCTGGTCTGGGGCCTGGTCGTCCTCTGCGTCATCGGCGGCGGCTACACCATTTACGGGGGCTTCAAAGCCGTCGCCTATACCGACATCATCCAGGTCACCGTCCTCATCCTGGGCGGTCTCACCGTCACGCTCCTGGGGCTGCACAAGCTCGGGGGGCTCGCCCCCGGTTTCGGCCCCTCGGTCATCGGCGGCTTCCAGGCTGTGCTGGCGGGGTCGCCGGAGAAATTCCACATGGTCCGCCCGTGGAATGACCCCGATCTGCCGTGGGTCGGTGTTTTCTTCGGCGGCATGTGGCTGGCCAACATCTTCTATTGGGGCTGCAACCAGTTCATCACCCAGCGCACCCTGGCCGCGAAAAACATCTGGCACGGCCAGATGGGCGTGGTCTTCGCCGGCTTCCTCAAGCTCCTGGTGCCCTTCCTGGTCGTGCTGCCGGGCATCGTCGCCTTCCGCCTTTACAACCCGGACTCCGGCCTGCTCCGGGCGGACCTGGTGCTGGCCAAAGGCGACCTCGCCTTCCCCACCCTGGTGAAGCAGTTGCTCCCCGCCGGCCTGACCGGCCTGGTGATGGCCGGCCTGATGGGCTGCGTGATGTCCCATATCGCCTCCATGATGTCCGCCAGCTCCTCCATCATCACCTTCGACATCTACAAGAATTATGTGAAACGGGACGCCACCAGCGCCGACCTCGTGCGCTTCGGCCGCATCACTTCCGTCGTCGTGCTGGTCGCCGCCACCGTGGTCGGGTATTTCCTGCGCGACCTCAAGGCGATCTTCATGTACATCCAGGAATACTGGGCCATCGCCTATCCCTCGGTTTGCGCCCTGTTCCTGGCCGGCTTTTTCTACCCGCGCGCCACGGCCCGCGGAGCCCTGGTCGCCATCATCGCTGGTCCCCTCTGGGCCCTCTCCGTCACCGTCCTGGAAAAAACCCACCTCCTGCCGGCGATTCCCTACCTCACCGTCTGGGTGAAAGACGCCGCCACCGGCCAGGGGCATTGGCTGATCCCCTTCCTCACGCGGGCCGCCCTCGACTGCCTCTTCGCCTTCCTCATCCTGTGGATCTTCCGCCACCGGACCGGGCCGATTCCCGCGCAGGCCATCATCGACCGCTCCTTCCCGCCCGAGGTGGAGGCCTATATGAAGACCATCCCCTGGTGGCGCTCCTTCGGTTTTTGGGGTTCCATCCTGGTGCTTTGCGTGGTGGCGCTCTATATCCGGTTTTTCTAGTGAGGCTTCGCCTCCGGCCGCCGGGCAGGCTTCCCGCCTGCCTTTTGGCAAACGGGAAGCTCGCGCGCGCCCCTGGGCCCGCCTGGCATCCGGTGCGTGCGGGCTTCCGGCCGGCTGGCCGGCGGACGGCCTCCCGGTTCGATACTGGATGGCCCACTTCCCACCCTGGCCGGGCATTCCTGCCCTTGATGCCGGAATGGGGAATGTTTGGAACCTCCCGCTGCAAGCAACGCGGCAGTTGGCGGTTCCCCAAAGCGGAGGCATTGCTTTTAAAGGAGTAGGCGAATAAGTTGCCCATAGTTCAGGAAGGCAGGCAGATGATGAAACTCATGACATCCTGGGAGGACCAAGGCGGGAGCGGAGGTCCAACCGCGTTGGCGGGCCGGTGGGGGCGGAAAGCCGTGCCCATGGGCAGCCTGAAAACCGTGCGCAAAAACCATGCGGGCTGAGGAATGGCAATTCATCAGCTTCACGCTGCGCATGGCGGTGGCGGCCACGCTGGTCATCCTGCCGCCCGGATTGGGGCTCGCCTGGCTGCTGGCCCGCCGCCAATGGCGGGGCAAGGCGCTGGTGGAGACCCTGGTCTCCCTGCCGCTGGTGCTGCCGCCGGTGGTCACCGGCCTGGCCCTCTTGAAACTGTTTGGCCGGCGGGGGCCTTTGGGCCATTGGCTCTATGACTCCCTGGGGGTGGAGGTCGTCTTTACCTGGAAGGCGGTGATGCTCGCTTTGGGGGTGATGGCGCTGCCCCTGCTGGTGCGGGCGGCGCGGACCGCTTTTGAGGAGGTCGATCCCCTGTATGAGCAACTGGCCCGGACGCTGGGGGCGGACGAGTGGCGGGTGTTTTTCACGATCACCCTGCCGCTGGCCAGGCGGGGGGTGCTGGCCGGAGCCTTGCTGGCGTTTGCCCGGGCTTTGGGCGAGTTCGGAGCCACCATCATGGTGGCCGGCAACATCCCGGGCCAGACCACCACCCTCTCCGTGGCCATTTACCAGCACGTCCAACTGGGCCAGGAAGACCACGCCTGGGCCCTGGCCGCCGTGGCCGCCGGGCTGGCTTTCCTCGCCGTCTGGGCCAGCGAGCATTTCCTGCGGCAGCGGAAAAAGGGGTGACCGGCCAGGCGCTGGCGGGGCCTCCTGGAAGGGGATCGGTTTGATGATTCCTGGCTGATTCGGAGGCACCCGATCCCGGGCCGCCCCGCCCCATTTTCTTTCCGCCGTCAGCGCCGCGCTGCTTGACCTCCCGCTTCCGGTTGCTAAGGTGACCCTACAACCTAAGCGATTTGTAACACGGCATGAATGAAGATCTCTTGCGCCATCGGCGACCGGGCGGAGTCCGTACTTTTTGGCTGGCCATTTGTTCCGCGCTGCCAGTGCTGGTATGCGCCCTGGCCACACCGGGGGCCCTCCCCGCTGACGAATCCCCGGACCATCAACTCGTGCGCCGTTCCCCACTGCCACTCCTGGGTCCGGGCAAAACCGGTTTCACCCTGCTCCCGCCCGGCCAGACGGGGCTGGCTTTCACCAACACCCTGGATGACGGGGCCAGCGCCGCCAACCGCGTGCTGGAAAATGGCAGCGGCGTCGCGGTCGGGGATTTCAATGGGGATGGCTGGCCGGATATTTTCCTCTGCAGCCTGCAAGGGCATCCTGCCTTGTTTCAAAACCTGGGCGGATGGCGGTTCCGGGAGGTCACGCAGCGGGCCGGTTTGGCGGACGCCCGCCTGGTCAGCCGCGGGGCGGTTTTTGCCGATATCGACGGCGACGGCAGCCTCGATCTGCTGGTCGCCACCCACGACCAGGGGGTGCGGTGCTGGCGGAATACGGGGCGGGGCACTTTCACGGAAATAACCACCCTGGCGGGCACGGGTGGCAAGCCGGGCAGCACCACCCTGGCCTTGGCCGATGTCGATGGCAACGGCACGCTCGATCTCTACGTGGCCCGTTATCGGGCTCAGGACATCCGCGACCAGGCCCGGGTGGAAGTGCGCATGGTCAACGGCCGCCTGGAACTGCCTGAAAAATACCGGGACCGCCTGGTGCTAACCCCCCAAGGTTTGATGGAATTTGGCGAGCCGGATATCCTCTATTTAAACCAGGGCCAGGGCCGGTTCCAGGAAGTTCCCTGGACACAAGGGTTTTTCCTGGATGAGGCGGGCGCCCCCATGACGGCGCCGCCCAGGGACTGGGGATTGACGGCCGCTTTCCGCGACCTCAATGGCGACGGTTATCCCGATCTTTACGTTTGCAACGACTACTGGACTCCCGACCGCCTCTGGTTCAACGACGGCCACGGGCATTTGCGGCTGGCCGATCCGCTGGCCCTGCGGCACACCAGCGAAAATTCCATGGGCGTCGATTTCGCCGATATCGATGGCGACGGCCTGGTTGATTTCCTCGTCCTGGATATGCTGAGCCGGGATCCGCGCCTGCGCCAGCGGCAGGCCCTGGCCCAAACCCGGATGACGGCCGCGCCCGGAGAAATCCAGAACCGGCCCCAAATCATGCGCAACACCCTCTTCCTGAACCGGGGGGATCATACCTTCGCCGAAGTGGCTGATTACGCCGGGCTACCCGCCTCTGAGTGGTCCTGGCAGCCGTTCTTCCTCGATGTCGACCTGGATGGCTGGGCCGACTTGCTGATCCCGGCTGGGCATCGCCGCGATATCCAGGACCTGGACGCCACTTTGAAAATCAAAGCCCTCCAGCATCCCTGGCCCAAAACCATGTCCCCGGAGGCGCTCCAGCAGGCGTTCACCCTCCAGATGATGGAGCATGCCCGGCTTTACCCGCCCCTGGCCTTGCCAGTAGCCGCTTTCCGCAATCAGGGCCACCTCCGTTTCGAGGATGTCACCGATTTGTGGGGCACCGAGGCCCTGGGGGTCCACCAAGGCATGGCCCTGGCCGATTTTGACCGGGATGGCGATCTGGATTTTGTGGTGAATAATTTGAACGGCGCGGCTGGGCTTTATCGCAACGAATCGCCCGCTCCCCGGATCGCCGTCCGGCTCCAGGGGCGTCCGCCCAATACGCAGGCCATCGGCGCCCGGGTGACTTTGACCGGCGCCACGGTCCCGCGACAAACCCAGGAGGTGGTTTGCGGTGGCCGTTATTTATCCGGCAGCGACACCCTCCTGGTTTTCGGGGTTGGTTCTGCTCCCGGCAGCCTGGCGCTCGAAATCCGCTGGCCCAGCGGGCGCCTCCACCAGGTCGGCGGGGTCCAGCCCAACCAACTCCTCGAGATCCAGGAACCAGCGGGTTCCTCGCCAGCCGCGCCAGCGCCCCCAGCCCAGCCTCCCCCCTGGTTTGAAGAGGTCAGCAGCCGGATCAACCACCACCATCATGAAAACCCGACGGATGACCTGGCGCGCCAGCCCTTGTTGCCCCGGCGTTTGGGGCAGCTGGGCCCGGGGGTGGCCTGGTTCGATATCGACCAGGACGGCCATGAGGATTTGGCGATTGGGGGCGGCAAAGACGGCACCCCGGCGGTTTTTCTCAACGCGGGGCGGGGTTTGTTTCGCGCGGTGACCAATGCCCCCTTCAACCAGGCGCTCCCCTGCGATCAAACATCCCTGGTGGGCGGCTACGATAGCCAGGGCCGGGCCTGGCTGCTGGCGGGCCAGGCGCGGGACGAATCCGGCGCCAGCCCGGCCAGCGCCCTCTTCCAATATGAATTGGGCCAGCCGGGCGCCCGATCCATCATCCCGGGCAACGGCTCCGCCACCGGTCCCGTGCTCCTGGCGGATCTGGATGGCGATGGCCGCCTGGAGTTGTTCGTGGCCGGGCGCCTGATACCCGGACGTTACCCCGAACCCGCCAGCTCACGGATTTTCCGAAAAATCGGCGGGATCTGGCAGCTGGATGAGCCCAACACCCGGGCGCTGGCCGCCGTGGGCCTGGTCAGTGGCGCGGTCTTCAGCGACCTCGATGGCGACGGTTTTCCGGAGTTGATACTGGCCTGCGAATGGGGGCCGATCCGGATCTTCCAAAACCACGGCGGCCGCCTGGAGGATGCCTCGGGCCAATGGGGCATCGACACCTATACCGGGCTCTGGGCGGGGATCACCGCCGGCGACCTCGACGGCGATGGACGGATGGATCTCATCGCCAGCAATTGGGGGGAAAACAGCGCTTATCACGCCAGCCCCCAGCACCCGCTGCGCCTTTACCATGCGGATCTGATGGGACGGGGGATAGTGGACCTGGTCGAGGCGGAATTCGATCCCGCCCGCGGAGCCTACATCCCGCGACAGCGCTTGGAATTCCTGGCGGCAGGATTGCCCCTGCTCCAGGAGCGTTTCCCCAGTTTCCGGGCCTTCAGCGAGGCCACCATCCAGGAGGTTTTGGGGGAGGCGCTGACGCAGACTTCTTACCGGGAGGCCGGCCTGCTGGCCAGCAAATCCTTCCTGAATCGGGGCGGGCGGCTGGAAGCCTTCGACCTGCCGGCCGAAGCCCAATTCGCCCCCGCCTTCAGTGTCAATGTGGGCGATGCCGATGGCGACGGCCACGAGGATGTCTTTCTGAGCCAAAATTGCTTCGCGCTGACCGGCGATGCCCAACGCCTGGACGCCGGCCGGGGGCTGTGGCTGCAAGGGGATGGAACGGGCCGGTTGCGCGCCGTGCCGGGCCAGGAGTCGGGCATCCAGGTTTACGGAGAACAACGCGGGGCGGCCCTGGCGGATTTCGACGAAGACGGCCGCGTGGACCTGGCGGTGGCCCAGAATGGCGCCGCGACCCGGCTATTCCGCAACCAAGCGGCCCGGCCTGGTTTGCGGGTGCGGTTGCGAGGGCCGCCGGGAAACCCCGCCGGCATCGGCGCGGTGATCCAAATCGGTTCCGGCGGCGGCTGGGGGCCAGCCCGGGAAATCCATGGCGGGTCGGGGTATGGGTCGCAGGATGGCCTGGTCCAGGTCATGAGCTCCGCCACCACCCCGGCCCGGGTGCGGATCCGTTGGCCGGGGGGCAAAGTCACCGATTCGCCCCTCCCCTCCCCGGCTCGGGAAGTGACCGTGGACACCGCCGGAACCGTTACCGTCGCCGGGGTGGGTTCCTGAACGCAGCCTCCCGCCTGCAGAGTGAGCCTGGTTTCCACCCGGAAACGGGGTGGTTTTCTACAGCCCAGGATGGAACTTCGCTTCAATGGCCACCGGCCGGCCTCCCGGCAGGGTGAGTTTGCACCCTTGCTTGCGCACCCCTTGGGGAACCACCGTGGCGGTGGCGCCGTCCACCGTCAGCTGGTCGATGGCCATGCCGGGCGGGAGCACCAGGTCGATTCCCTGCTCCACCTCGGAGGTGAGGGTGGCCTGCAGCCGGCCGGCCGGCAGATCCCAATGGATGCGGTTGAGGCCGATCCGGCCCCGGGCGCGGGTGCCCAGCAAGGTACCCCGGGGCAGCGCCTGGGGGATGGCGGGGAGCAGCATCAGCCGCCCGGGCTTGGATTGCGCCACCATGCGGTTGACCATTTCCGGTATGGCCCCATTGCCATCGTCGCAGAGGATGGCCGGACCCGGCTCATGGGCGGTCACCAGGCTGGCATACATCGAGCGGCCCGTGGCCATGGTGCGCAGCCGGGCGTAGGCCTCCTCCGGCAGGCCCAGCGCCGTGGCCGCCAGCCCGGTATGCATATAGCCGTGGGTGGAGGTTTCCCGCGTGGACTGCAGGCGGTTCCGGAGGGCCACCCGGGCCGCCTGGAACAGCGCGGGATCGGCCTCCTCGCTGAATTCCTGGCTCTCGAAGGCGCCGTACAGGTGCATGAGGTGCCGGTGGTTGTTTTGCTCGCCTTTATCCGGCGTGGACCATTCCTTGAGCTGGCCTTCCGGGTTCACGAGGTAGGGCGGCAGTTTCCGCAGCAGCTCGCGCCACCGCGGGATGGCCTCCTCCTCGATGCCCAGGGTTTGGCAGGCGGCCACCAGGTTCCCCAGCAGCTCGCGCGCGATGGCAATATCCTGCGTGGCGTTGTCGGCCGCGCCGTTTTCCGCCGAAAACGAGGGCCGGAAGGTGAAATGCCCGCTGGCATCCTCGGTGCCCTTGAGGAAGTCTTCGTAGAAAAGCGCGCACTCCTTCATCCACGGCACCGCCCGTTCCCGCAGGAATCCGCGGTCCCCGGTGTACAGGTAATAGTCGTAGAACCAGTGGGCCAGCCACGGCGCGCCAGGAGTCCAGATCTCCCCCGGCCAGCCGGCGTCCCAATGCAGATGGATGCCGGTGTTGGAGGCCCGGCTGCCGGAGAGGATCCCGCGGCAGCCGTAGAGCTTCCGCGCATTGAGGCGGAAATCCGGCAGGAAACCCTCCAGCAGCCGGAAATAACCCGCCAGGCACTCCGCCATGTCGCAGCTGAAGGCGGATTCGATATCCAGCTGGAGATTGGTGTCCAGGGTGTAATCCCCCGACCAGGCCGGCTGCCACGTGCCGGTCCAGATGCCGAACAGGTTGGGCGGCGTGTCCGGCCCCGCGGCGCAGAGGAACACGTAGCGGCTGGCGTCATACATCCGCTCCAGCAGGGCGGCAGGCAGCCGTTTCTCCTTCTGGGCGAGATCGAGCAGGGCCTCGCTGGAGAGCCCCCGTTCGGCGGGGCTGCCGCCCAGGTCGAGCGCCACCCGGTTGTAGATGGCGCCGTGGGCCTGGGCGTGCGGCTGAAACAGAGCCTCGTAGCGGGCCGGCCGGGCAGCCAGCTCCTGGATCAGCCCGGCCATCCACTTGGGCTGGTAGGACCGGGCGGCTTTCTGGGAGCGCGTGGCGGTTTCCCTTTCAAAATCCGGGTTGCGGGCGGAATAAGGCCACGCCTCGCTGCCCGGCAGCGGCGTTTTCCACGGCTCGATGCGCATCACCAGCAGGACGGAAGTGGCCCCGGCCACCGTGATGGCCTGGCCGCCGCCAGCCAGGGTGCCCTCCCCGGCCACCACCCGCACCGCGCCGTCGTATCCCCCCTTGCCGTTCACATAGGTATTGTGGCACGTGATCAGCCCGGCCGCATGGGTCACAGTCGATTGGATGAGCCGGTTGCCGATGGGTTCCATGCGCAGCCGGCAGGCCAGCTTGCCTGGCGGGCCGTTCAGCTGGAGGACGGCTACGTTGTCCACGCGGGACACGCACAACCGCCGGGAAAAACCGCCCTGGGCGGTTTGCCACTGCACCCGCACCTCCCCCGTGGCAAAATCCTCCACCCGCGCGTAATCCGTGATGGGCCCTTCGGCGGTTTGCTCGATTTTGAGCACGAATCCCGGGTGGAAGGGATCGGTCCACACCAGCTTGCCATCCCAACCCTGTTGCCGGGCCCGTTCGAGGAAGAACTGGCGGCCGGCCGGATACCCTTTTTCGCCGATGATCCGCCGCAGTTCCGGCAGCACGTTCCCCACCTCCGGCACCACCTCGCGCGAGCCCAGCGGCAGCCACAGCTTGCAGTGGTTCAGGATCAGGGTGTCCGCCACCGGATCGCCCGCCAGCAGGGCGCCCATGATGCCGTTGCCGGTCGCCAGCGAATCCTCCCAGCGGCCCGCCGGCGCCAGGCTGACGGTGCCGTGCCGGGGCATCAGCCGGGCGGGGTCCGTGACGGGTGTGGGCGCCGCCGCAATTCCCCTCCCCGCGCCGGCGGCCAAAACCGCCCCCATGATCCAATGCAGATATTTTTTCATATGTGGTTGCGGAGGATATTTTAACCGGGCCGTTCCGTCTTGCCAATGACCATTTCCACCCGCGCCGGAGGCGTGGGGGAGCCGTGGTGAACCGGCCCGTGCGGGGATCCAGCCCCCTCCTCCCCAGGGAATCCGCACCGGCCGGGCACCTGCATGGAGCGGCGCCCACATCCGGGGACCCCGGCCCAGCCCGGGAATCAAGCGCGCCTGAACGTTCAAATTTTATGCTGCACACCAAGCCGTCATGGTGCCAGAATGGGGAAAATGGAATAACGCATGAAAACGCACCGATACATTTTGGCAGCGGGGCTGGCCTGGCTGGCCGCCGGGGGGGCAATCCGGGCGGAGGCAGCGGCGGAAATGGTCCGTGCCGATTGGTATTTCCGCGAATCCCTGGTGGCCATCCGGGATTGGGAGGCCATCCTGGCGCAATGGAGCAAAACCACTCCGGAGGCGGAGCAGGCCTTTGTTTTTCCGGTTCCGCAAGACGGCGCGCGGGTGGCCTGGCCCAATCCCATCCCGCTCCGGCTCCTGCCCGGCAGCGACGCCCTGGGCAGCGTGGCGGTGCGCTGGGCGGGGGAACGGTTTGAAATCACCCGCACGAACCAGCCCGGGCTTCCGGCCACCCCCCAAGTGGCTGCGGGCCAGCTGGTGACCGGGTATTGGCATCCCGGCGGGGGTGCCAAGGACCATTGGTACCATGCTTACCACCGCCGGTTTGATGCCGCGGGCCGCTTTTACCCCAAGGTGGCGCCTTTCGCTCTGCAGATCCAGGCGCCCCTGGATTTGCGGCGTGGTTCCAATTCCGTGGCCGCCCTCTTGCGGAACGCCACGGCGGAATCTTTGCCTGTGGCCTTGCGCTGGACCCATTTCCGGAAACAGGGCGGACCGGTGGTTCGGGAGCGGGACGTCACCTTGCCCGGGGGCGCCCAGCAAAGCGTCAACCTGCCGGTGGAA
This sequence comes from uncultured Verrucomicrobiota bacterium, assembly GCA_903845125.1. Taxonomy (GTDB): domain Bacteria; phylum Verrucomicrobiota; class Verrucomicrobiia; order Limisphaerales; family UBA1319; genus CAIMWS01. Next base: position 17,508 of record CAIMWS010000035.1, on the reverse strand, counting down.
CTGCCGGCCGAGGAGGGCAGCTTCCTGGTTTTGACCGTCAAGGCGGGGGGAGTGACCTGCCGGATTCCCTTGCTGGCCCATGTGGAAAACACGAGCCGGGTATTGGCCAGCATTGGCCAGGTGCTGCAGGACACCCCGGACCCGGCTGCCGCCGCCACGCTGGCCCGCCTGCAGGCCCAGGCCGGGCAATGGCCTGAATCCGCGGTCGATTCCCACCGCCCTGACTGGCGCGGATGGTTTGAGGCCGCCAGCGAGCTGCGCGACCGCCTCCTATTGCGGCGGATCCAGTTTGGCAGCCTGCTGTTCCTGAAGCGGAAACCGTTTGATTCGGAACAGCCTTATATGGATGCCCACCATTTGCGCAACCCGCCCGGAGGCAGCCTTTGCCGGCTTTCACCCGTCCGGCCCGATGGCCAGGTGATCCCCGTGGTGGATTCCCTGGGGGAGGGCGTTTACCGCGATGTGTGCCTGCACTGGGAGGGGCGGAAAATCCTCTTTTCTTTCGGCAATGGTTCCGACTTGTGGGATGGCTCCCAAAGTTATCATTTATATGAGGCGGACCTCGCTGGCGGCGCCCCGCGGCAGCTCACGTTCGGCCCCAAGAACGATTGCGAGCCTTTTTACCTGCCGAACGGCCAGATTGGCTTTACTTCCGACCGATCGGAGCATTTTGTGATGTGCGGCGCGGCGCGCCACGTGGCGAACCTCCATGTGATGGAGCAGGATGGATCGTCCATCCGCCAGCTGAGCTTCAATACTTTCAACGATTTCAATCCCTCCGTGCTGCCCGATGGCCGTATCATATACAGCCGCTGGGAATACAATGAACGGTCGGTCACCTCCCTCCACCACCCATTCACGATGCATCCGGATGGGACCATGATGGCCCCTTATTACGGCAATGCCACCATCCGGCCCAACGTGGTTATGTTCACCCGGCCGGTGCCGGAAAGCACCAAAGTCATGGCCTTGTTCACCGGGCACCATGGCCAGACCCACGGGCCGATCGGGCTGATCGACCGCAACCTGGGAGTGGATGGCCCCAAACCGATCCAATTGCTGACGCCGGATATTCCGGTGGTGGGCGAGAAGGCGGAGGACAGCCAGCACGGCTGGTTCAGCGATCCCTGGCCGCTGGCTGAGGACACCTATTTATGTTCCTTCACACCCACGGTCGTCCCCTGGCTGGTGCGGAGCTGGGCGATTTACCTGGGAGACCGCCACGGAAACCTGGCGCTCGTTTACCGGGATCCGGACATTTCCTGCGCCGAGCCGGTGCCCCTGGTCCCGCGCCCGGCGCCCGCCGGATTGGCCCGCAAGGCGGAGGGCGGGGATGCCGCCGAGGGCGAAGCCACGCTCATCGTGGCGGACATCCAGAAAGGACTGTCGGAGGTCCCGCGCGAAGTGCCCCGGTATCTGCGGATCATTGAGGATATTCCCCGCAAAGGGGTGCACGAAGGGGGGGTGGTCATCACCTCGGGCAGCCAGATTTACACCGTCAAACGGGTGATCGGCACGGTGCCCATCGAGCCGGACGGCTCGGCCTTTTTCAAGGTGCCCGCGAACCGGAACCTCTACTTCGAAGTGCTCGATGCCAATCAACTGGAAATCCAGCGGATGCGGAGTGTCGTCTGCCTTAAACCCGGTGAAAACCGCACCTGTGTGGGGTGTCATGAACACGCCACCATGGCGCCGCCCAACCGCGCCTTCAGCGCCTGCCGGAAGGCGCCCACCCAACCCGTCCCGCCCGCCTGGGGCCAGGCGGCTTTCAGCTTCTTGCGGGATCTCCAGCCCATCCTCAACGCCCGCTGCGCCGGCTGCCATACCTTCGACCGCCAGCGCAACCGGGTGATCCTTACGGGCGACCTCACCGACCGGTTCACCGTGGCCTACGAGGAACTTTTGCCGTATTTGAAACTGGCCAATTCCATGCGCTGGGATCATCCCGATGATGTTTATGCCCGCCCCCCCTATACTTACGGTTCCCAGGCCTCCTTGCTGACCCAGTTGCTGGCCAAAGGGCATCATGGCGTCACCTTGACGGAGACGGAGTGGATCGCCCTGGCCACGTGGATCGATCTTAATGCCCCCTATTACGACCGGTATGAGAGTGTTTACGGGGATTTGCGCAGCATTTTCACCAAGCCGGTGGCCGAGGCCACCCAAGGCGTCTTCGGCCGGCGCTGTGCTTCCTGCCACGGAGCCGGCGATGGCCGCCAAAACACCTGGTGGCTCAGCCTCAACCACCGGGAGCCTGCCCGCAGCCGCGCCTTGATGGCGCCCCTGGCCCGGCCGGCCGGCGGCTGGGGGCGGTGCGGGGAAACAGTCTTCACCAGCACTAATGATCCGGATTACCAATTGCTGCTGAAGACCTTGGGCGCGCTCGGGAACCAGCTGGCGCAGCGCCCGCGGGAAGATGTATTATCCCTGCGCGGAACTTCCGTGGCTGGCCAGCGCCTGGTGGTTCCGGAGCCTCCCGCGCCCCGCCGCGCGACGGCTGCCCTGCCGCCGCCGGGCCACTGGGTTTACCTGAGCGACCTGCCCTGGCAGGCCGCCCGGGCCGGATGGAGCCCCAATGGCGACGGCCTGCCGCGCCGGGATCGGGACATCGAGGGCCAGCCGCTGCGCCTGGGGGGCCAGGTTTTTTCCAAGGGCCTCGGCACCCATGCCCCATCCCGGATCGTTTTTCGCCTCGATGGCGCTTTTGACCGGTTTTGGAGCCAGGCCGGGGTGGCCGAGGCCGGTGGAACGGCCGTATTCCAGGTTTACCTGGACGACACCCTGGTTTACGACAGCGGTCGGCTGCCGGGCAACGGGCTGGTCCGGACCGTGGATCTGCCCATCCCCACCGGGCAGGTTTTGCGATTGGAAGTGACGGATGCGGGTGATGGCATCAGCGCCGACATGGCCAACTGGGCGGGCGCCAGGCTGCGCCGGCGCGAATTGGCGAAGAAATAGCCGGGCGTTGGGGGCCGGGAAAAAAGCCGCCGCCACCGCCCGGGTGCTTTTGAGCGAAGGCTCGGTGGCGCATCGGTTATCCCGGCCGGCCGGGGATGGATCGGCGCCTCACCCAGGTTTTCCCTTGCCCAGCCTCCTGCGCGAACGAACCCGCTTTACGGGGCACCGATTCCTTAATCCAACCAGCGCTGGGTCAAGCCCTGGAAAGCGTCGATCCGGCGATCCCGCCAGAACGGCCACTGGACACGGGTTTGCTGGATTTCCGCGCGGTCCACTTCCACCACCAGTTGGGTTTCCTCCGCGGGGCTGGCTTTGGCCAGGATCTGGCCATAGGTGCCCGCCACGAAGCTCTGGCCCCAAAATTCCAGGCCGTCACCACCCACCGGCTGCTCCAAGCCCACCCGGTTGATGGCCGCCACAAAACAGCCGTTGGCCACCGCGTGCGAACGCTGGATGGTTTCCCAGGCGGTATGCTGCTGGGCGCCATAAACGGCTTTTTCCGCAGGGTGCCAGCCGATGGCGGTGGGATAAAACAGGATTTCCGCCCCCTGCATGGCCGTCAGGCGGGCCGCCTCCGGGTACCATTGGTCCCAGCAGATCAGCACGCCGAGGCGGCCAAAACGGGTGTTCCAGGCCCGGAATCCCAGATCTCCCGGGGTGAAGTAATATTTTTCATAAAACAGGGGATCGTCGGGAATGTGCATTTTACGGTAAATCCCGAGCAAGGTGCCATCCGCGTCAATGATGGCGGCTGAATTATGGTAAAGCCCGGGCGCCCGGCGTTCGAAAAGGGAGGCGATCACCACCACTCCATGGCGGCGGGCGAACTCCTGGAAGGCCAGCGTGCTCGGGCCGGGTATCGGCTCGGCCAGGTCGAAATAGGCCGGATTCTCCGACTGGCAAAAGTATTGGGACCGGAACAACTCCTGGGTGCAGATGATTTGGGCTCCGGCCTGGACGGCGCGCCCGGCGGTGGCCAGGGTTTGGGCCAGGTTGGCTTCGGGATCGGCGGTGCATCGGTTTTGCAGCAGGCCGAGCTTCACTTTGGTATGGGGAATGGGGAGCGCCATTATTTGCCTTTGGTCTTGGTATGGGTGCGGAAAAGCCGGGCGGATCGCTCCAGGGTCTGGGTGCCGCCGTGGTCGTCCGCGGATAGGGGTTCAGTGGAGTTCTTGAAAAGATCCCGGACAAACTTGCCCAAGGTCTCGTTGGTGGGGCCGTAGCCCTGGTGATAGATATAATACTCCAGGTCGTAAAGCAGTTCCTCGGCGGTTTGATACCGCAGGTCAATTTCCCGGGCCAGCACGCGGTGGAGGATCTCATTCAACCGGTAGTCGATCCGGTGGTTCAGCTGCGTGAAATCCGGGATGGGCAGATTCAGGATATTGCGCATGGAATCCGCATGCGTTTTCCCGCAGAAGATGTTGTACCCCAATAATAAACGCGCAAGCACAATCCCGGTGGAAAAAAGGTCCGACCGCCGGTCGGTGACTTTGAAATCCGCCTGCTCCGGGCTCATGTAATCCGCTTTGCCGGCCACCGATTCGCCTTCGTTGATCGGCATGAAACCCCGGGCCTTGGCCACTCCGAAATCACTCACTTTCACGTCCCCCTCAAAAGCTATGAGGATATTCTTGGGATTGATGTCCCGGTGGACAATTCCCAAAGGCTGCCCCTGGCGGTCCGTTTTGGCGTGGGCATAGGCCAGGCCGCGGGTGACGCGGCTGGCAATGAATACCGCCATTTCGACCGGGAGCTGGCAGCTCGCGAGGGCCAGCTGACGGAGGAACTGGTCGAGATTGATCCCGCGGATCAGCTCCATGGTGATGAAGACAATCCCCCGCGCTTCCCCGAGGTGGTAGGTTTGGACAATATTCGTATGGATCAAGTCCGCCACCAATTTGGCTTCGCCGATGAAATTTTCAACGAAGCGCGACTCGCTGGCCAGGGATTGTCGCACGACCTTGATCGCGATGCGTTTCACGAAATCCCGCGCCCCGCGCTGCTCCGCTTCATAGACAACGCCCATGCCGCCTTCAGCCAGTTTGCGGATGATTTCGTACTGGAAATCGCTATGTATGGTAAACAAACTACCCACGGGCGCCATGTTGTGCGCTGGCCTGTCCGAGTCAAGCCCGGTGTGAGGATTGAGCCCTCCAAATGGCCTTTTCAGGGCATTTTTGCGAAAAAAAAGGCGATTTTCGCGAAAAACCGCGATTTTTTACTTGCTGTTGGCCTTATTGGGACTTAAAACTCATCATAGTCAGTGACACAATACCAAACCTAACAAGCAAAAAATATGGCAAAACCAGTGAAATCAGCGAAGCCGGCGAAGGCACCCGCAAAGGCGCCAAAGGCGGCCAAACCTTTGACCAAATCGCAGATCGCAGCCACCATTTCCGAAAAAACGGCCGTCACCAAAAAGACCGCCGCTGACATCCTGGATCTGATTTGTGAATTGGCTTACAAGAATGCCAAGAATTCTTTCACCCTGCCGGGCTTGGGCAAACTGGTCCTGGTGAAACGCAATGCGCGCATGGGCCGCAATCCGTCCACCGGCGAAGCCATCAAGATCCCCGCCAAGCAGGTGGTGAAATTCCGGGTGGCCAAGGCGGCCAAGGATGCCATTCTGGGCGTCAAGAAGTAATCCGATTTATTGGCTTTCCCAAGGAGTTTGCCGGGCATCCAGGTCCGGCAGGCTCCTTTTTTATTGGTTCCTATGAAGATTGCAGTGGTTGGCTGCGGGGCGGTGGGCAGTTTTTATGGTGCCCGGTTATGCCGTCCGGAGCATGAGGTGCACTTCCTGCTGCGCTCGGATTTTGAGGCGGTCCGCCAAAAGGGCGTTCACGTGGAGAGTGTTGATGGCGATTTCCATGCCTGGCCGTGTCCCGCCCGATACCCTTCGGAAATCGGCGTCTGCGACCTCGTGATCATTGCGCTGAAAACCACCGCCAACCCCGCCTTCCCGGGCCTGCTGCCCCCGCTGGTGGGGGAGCACACCGCCCTGCTTACCCTGCAGAATGGATTGGGCAATGAGGAAAGCCTGGCCCGGCTTTTCGACTTTCGCCAAATCCTCGGGGGCATGTGTTTCGTGTGCCTGAACCGGATCACCCCGGGAGTGATCCGCCACCTGGCGCATGGGAGAATTGTGTTGGGGGAATATTTGCGGCCTCCTTCGCCAAGGACGGAAGCCATCGCCGATGCCTTCCGCCGGGCGGGTATCCGGTGCGACCTGGCGGGCAACCTGGAGGCCGCCCACTGGGAAAAGCTGGTTTGGAACGTGCCCTTCAATGGCTTGGGCGTGGCCGCCACCGCGGGTTATGATGCGGTGGTCCAGGGCGGGGTATCCGCCGGCCAGGCGTTGGGGCCTTGCCTGCCCACGGACCTCCTTTTGGGGGATTCCCGTTGGACCGATCTGGCCCGGGAACTGATGCTGGAGGTGATTGCCATCGCCCGCGCCCTGGGCTTTGGCTTGGACGCCAGCCTGGCGGAGGAAAACCTCCACCGCACCCGGATCATGGGCAGTTATAAGGCCTCCACGCTGCTGGACTTTGAAAACGGATTGCCGCTGGAGCTGGACAGCCTGTTCCTGGAGCCTTTGCGCCGGGCCCAAAAAGCCGGGGTGGAGGCACCGCGCCTGGCTGCCTTGTGTGGCGTGCTCCAGCATTTGGATGGGCGGCGACCCGGAACGATACCACTCTAATCCTTGGGGGTCCCTGCCTGCAGGAGGGGTGCGATGGCGCCGCCGAATTTTGCGCCAATCGATCCAGCCAAAACCACCGTTCCCATGGTCTGAACCCAGCTTTGGGCGGGTTTCACCCCTGCTTGTGGATTTTCGGCAGCCAGCCTCCAGCCAGGGAAAGACCGGGCCATGGCCGGTGGCCGAGCTGAACCTTGTCGCCAGCCGCCTGATGGCGGCCGCTGCATTCCCTAGCGATTGGTCCGGAGGGCGTTGGTGGCGGGTGCAGGAAGCGGCAAAATGGACCCGGACGAGGGATTGGCCGGTGGTTGGTAAAGGCCGGATCCCAACCCTGCGAGTGGATCCTTGGCGGGGCGTTTCTGCCAGGAGCGTAGACCCCAGATGCCGAGACCGACCAGCATCAGCAGGATGAAAATGGGGAGCACGAACCGCCAGTTGATCTTGGACACCTGCAGCAGCAGCGTATCGACCCAGGTGTGGGAATCGGCCGCCAGGCTGGGTGGTTCCTTGAATTGCTCGATTTCGGCCAGTTCAGCCTCCAGATCCTGCAAGAGGGCCGCCGAGTCGATTTTGAGGAAAGTGGCGTAAGCTTTCACAAAGCCGCGGATGTAAACCGGCGCGGAAAAGGCCCGGTAGCGGCCCTCCTCCAAAGCCCGGATGTGATCCGTCTTTATTTTGGTTGTTTCCGCCACCGCGTAAACGGTCTGATTCTGGCTTTCACGCGACTGGCGAAGCTTTTCAGCAACTTTCGACATGCCCCTACTCTAATGAATCCACCTGCTGAAACAATGATTTTAACCGGCCGCGTTTTGGAAAGCCTGAACTTTCGCCAGGATGGTTTCAGTGCAACCGGCCACACTGAGCACATCGCATTCACTGCCCATGATGAAGGGGTGCTCCGCCGCCTTCATCCTGCGCTCCAATTCCCGCGCCTGCTGGACCACATCAGCCTGAGTGACCAATTGGTCGGAATAAAAGCGTTTGGAGGGCAGGTTGCCGAATAAAACCGTTCTTTTGGAAACCAACCGGGCATCCTCCCACAGCTTGCGGGAACTGCCCAGGCTGAGGATGACCGGATCCAGGCTCGCAAAGTGGCGCACCTGGCTTTCGATTAATTCACCGCAGCAATGGAAAAACAGATCCACCCCGTGCTGGTCCAACAACGCTTTGATCTGGCGGTGCAGGTTCATGACATACCGGTCGAAAATATCCGACCCCTGATTGAGCTGCCGGGGGGAAAAGTAAACCTGGTTGGCGGCCGGTTCGGCGATGCAGACCACCTTCGCCCCGGCGGCGATCTTCCACCGGATCGAAATCAACACCATTTCCTGCGCCAGTTCCAACACCTTTTCCAAACGCCGGACCTCCTCCTCCTCCTGCGCGGTAGCCCCGCTGCCGGAAATGAAAATGGCGCCGATCGGATCCTCGAGCAGTTTGGTGGCCAGGGAAAAAGGTCCGATGCACATGGCCACCGGAACCAAGCCGGATTTTTTGGCCACGTGGGCGACGGCCTCCACTTGGGCACGCAAACGGGGGATATCCGCTGCCTCCGGCTTCTTTTGGAGGATTTCCAGGTGACCGGGCTCCGGGCACTCGCGGAAATGAAAGGCCGGGATCTGGCTTTCCGGGATTCCCAAGGCGCTGAGCAAGGCTGCCTTTTCCACCTCCAGGTTCATGTGGGCCAGCGCCAGCGGCGTGCGAAAGCGGCGGGCGGTTTCCACCACCACCTGGCCGAGGCGATGGCCATCCAATTGAATCGCCTGCGGATCGGCATGCTCATGCAATACCAAGTCGGTGCCTATGGGCATGCGCAGGCCTGAAGCGGCGAGGTCCAAATAATATTTGCGATCCATATCTTAGCTTTCTCGATGGTTGAAATGCCGGTCAGGAGTTGGGCGTAGCCGGTGCACCAGGTTTATGCCGGGGTGGTGGGTTCAAGTTGGCGGAAAAGCGTCACGCTCCCCTGCCCGCCTCTATCCAACCAGTCATTCCCGCCGCCAAGCGGCGGTGAGGAGAGCGGCAAAACGAACCGGCCGGGGATGAAGCATCCGCCATCCAAGTTATTGATCCCCAGCGGATTGTAAAGTAATCAACGACGGCCACCGGGACCGCCACCCGGGCCTCCGCCAGGGCCGCCACCGGGACCACCCGGACCGCTGCGGCCACCGCCGGGGCCGCCTCCCGGGCCGCCACCAATCCCAGGCCCTCCCGGAGCCCGGCCTGGCGCTGGCCCCATCACCGGGCCGCCGCCGATCCCTGGCCCGCGGCCGAAGCCCGGACTGGGGCTGATTCCGCCTCGCGGAGGCGGCGTACCACCACCCCAACTGCCGATATTGCCATAGACGTTGGGCCGGGGAGCCGGCGTGCCGCCACCCCAACTGCCGTGAATGCCGTAGCTGAACCCCCCGGGCCCGGGCAAGGGCGCGGGTGCCGGGTGAAAGGCCGGAGGTAATGCGCGGGGACGGGGCAACGGAGGCGGGGCGACGATGACCCCGGCGGGATAGGAGTCGTAATAGTAAGTGGGAGCAGGATAGGTGGTTGTGCCGGGATAGGTGTAAGTATAAGTTGTGCTGGGGGTGTCGTAGGTATAAACCGGGGTTTCAGCAGCCGTCACCGAGGTGGGAGCGGTGGTTTGGATCTGCGCCGGCTCGGTGGTCAAGCTCGGAGCCAGGGCGGTGGCGGTGTTGGTTTTCACCAACTCGTTGCCGCGCTTGATATACGCCACCATGACGTCCGATGGTATGTTGCGTTCCCGCATGAAGAGCAGCTCGGCCGCCGAGGGAGGGCGGGCAAATTTTGAATTCTCAACGTAGGCCTTGATCACTTGGGCATCCATGCCCGATTCCACCATTTTGACAATCTGGGCGATTTCATAGGAAACGCTCGTGGTGGTTTTTGAGACCGGCAGGCTGGCAGTTGCGGCCGGCGCCGCCACTGCTGTTGCCACCGGTTTGACCTCCGCTGCAGCGGCCGGCTGGGCCGCTTCAGGCTGGGTGTCATCGCTGGCACGGACCGGGGTTAGCAAGGCTAAACCGACGCCGAATACCGCCCCCCAATGGGGCCATCCAATTTGCGTTTTCATAATCGCACTCCTAAAAAAGAACCCGGGCATGCTCATGCTCGCGATCCTGTCCGTAAATTACCATACGCCCCCCTCCGCCATTTGCAAGCCTGTTGCGTGCGGCAAATCCCAGCTTGATTACCGCCCGGTTTGTAGTTAGGTTGAGCATTGCCGAAAGGCAGTCACCAGATTCGGCCTCCCGTTCTTAAACGGACCCTGGTTTATCGGCCTGGCAGAAGTCCATTCTGCCAGGTCTTTTTATATCTATCCAAGGCATCAATATTTCCTGGTGGGGACGACCGCGGGATATCGCCAGACCCAATCCCCCTCCCTCGGATTGAAGTGCGGCTGATATTCATTGGTGGCGATGGTTCCGCCGTCATCCTGCTGGTTCCAACCGATGGCATGGAGCACAAATTGGTTGGTCTGGAAAAGCCGATAGCGCATGGGCTGGCCAGCGCAGGGATCCCCCGGGAGGGAGGTCATATAGGCGGGTTGCAGGGCGGCCAAATCCGCCGGATAGCAGCCTTTGGCTTGGCGGTGGCGTTCCAGGGCGCAGGCCAGGCGGGCTTGGCTGATGGCGGTCTGAACCAGGGCGAAGCTGCGCAGGCAATCCTCCCGGTGCTCGTTCACTTTCGGGGCCATGAAGATCATCCACACCGGGTCGAGGGAAAAAAACGGGGGGTTCCCGAGCGGCGCCGGAGGGCGAATTCGCTGGCCCGCGACCCACGGTTTATCCAGCTCCGCACACAGTTGGCGGCCGATCCCCGCCTGGTTTTGATAGGACCATCCCCGTGGATAAATCAGCCGCACCGCCTGCAGCGCCCACTCCTCAGCGGCGCTGGGCAGGCTGGTTTTCGCCGGCTGCGCCGGGGTGGCTGGGAAAAGCTGATTCCAGAAATCGATGAAAAACAACAGGTCATTCCGGAAAGCAGCCGGATAATGCTGCAGCCAATCCATAGCCTCCAGTTGTTTTTCCAAGGCGGCCAACTGGTCGTCGGACCAGGATCCATTGGCCAGGCCTTCCCAAACTGGCTGCAACGATTCCAGGACCATCCGGCAGGAATAGTGATAGGTGAATTGGCAAGGGATTTGCAGGTTCAGTACCGCCAACCGGCGGGCGGCGGCGGAATCCGCCAGGGCATCCCCGGTTTGGTTTAAATAGAGCCGGGCCAGGGCTCGCAAGCTCAAGGCATGGCTGAGATCCACCAGGATCGGCGGGAAAACCACCGCGCCCATGCCTCTCCGCTCCAGGTGGATAGGAAACCTCACCCACGGTTTTTGCGAAGCCTCCCGCACGGCATCCAAATCCACGCGGCATTGCCCCAGAATGGAGGTCATCCCCCGGGCCGATTCCCGGGTGGAGGCGGTTTCCAGGTTTTCCGGGAAGACCATTCCGGCCCGGTTGGATGGCGGATACCCCGGCCCGGCCGTTGGCTGCCGGCAGGCTGCCAGCCAGGGCGAGGGATTGAAAAAGGCGCCCTCCATCCACCCCGGGTAAAAAGGATCCCGGCTGGCCGGCCGTGGAAGCCCCAGCCAATTTCCCAGTTCCGCCGCCAGCTTCCCATCGGGTGTAGCTTGGGCCAGGGCGGCTTTTTCCAGCAGGGGGGCGAAGATGGGCGTTTGGGCGAAATCCTGCGCAGCGGGCACCGGTTTGGGCCAGATGGCTTCCAACCTCAGGGGATAGCCCCGTTGGGCGGCGGTGGCGGCGCACGCGGCCCAGGCGCGCCGACCGCGCCAGTTCTCCACCGAGTAAAAGAGGACGATGGCGGTGACCAGGGCGGCCCCGGCCCAGAGGTAAAGCGTCCAGGCCTGCCCGGAAAACAGCTGGCGCCACCTGCCGGTGGCAGTCACGGTGGCGGCCAGGACGATCAGGGCGGCCGCCAGGCTCCAGCCATAATAATTATGAATGGTGGCAATGGTGATCCCCGGCACGATCAGGCCCAGGAAAAACCAGAGGCAGGTGACGGCGGCCACCAGGTAAATACCGGTTAGAAAGCCCAGACCCAGCAGGCGGCCACCGGCCTTTAGCCGGGAGCCGATACCTTTAAGGTTCAGTTTCATGGAAAAATCAGGGAGTGGTTTGATGGTTGGTGCGGCTGGACAGACGGAGCCGGAAACGGGAGATCACCTCCGGCGGGGTGGATGGCAGGCATCCCTTGTGGAATAGAGGGCAATCCCGGGCCACCAAGGTGGCCAGCAGTGACCGCCCCGAAAGAGCGGGGGCCGGCGGCCCGGCGGTGGGGGATTCAGGCCCGGTCCAACGCAACACCGCAGCCAGCAGCCAGGCTGAAGCCAGGGCGGCCAACCCCCAGCGCTGCCGCGCGCCGCCCAGCCCGGGAATCCACCCTGCGAACGGCCGGGCAAGCTGCGGGTCGGATCCGGTTTGGAGGGTCTGTTGCCAGCGCCGGCGGGCAGCTGCTCCCGGTTCCAGTTCGTTCAGGCTGAGGCGGTATTGATGCAGCTGGCCGGCGGTTTTTAGGATTTTTGCCTGGTACTCCGCGCAACGCGGACAGGTATTCAGATGGGCCATCAGTTTCGGGATTTCCGCAGCTTCCAGGACCTCCGCCGCCAGCCAATGGATCCGTTGGCGGCAGCGGCGGCATTTGAGTCCAAACCAGTTCATGCTGGTGAATCCCCCTTGTTCGGTTCCAGGTTCAAATTTTCGCGATTTCAGCCTGCCGCCCCCTCCCGGTCATGGAGTTTCCGCAGTTTTTTCAAGGCATGGTGCAGGCGGGATTTGACGGTTCCGGTGGAGCAACCCAGCGCCGCGGCCATTTCTTCCAGCGAGGCCTCCGCAAAGAAACGCAGCCCGATCACCTGCCGGTGGATTTCAGGCAGCTGGTTCACCTGTTCCCGCAGCCAGGCCCGTTGTTCCTCTTGTTCGACGGTTTCCGCCGGGGTCGGCCCCGGGGCCGCCGGCGGTTCCCGGGGGGCGGGTTTCCCGGGCGTTTCCAGAGGGGTGCGGACCTGGGGCCGGTGGCGGGCGGCGCGCAGCCATTTCCAATGCCGGTGGAGCAATATGGAATACAGCCAGGTGGAAAACCGGCACGTGGGCTGGTAGCGGGCGATGCTCTGCCACGCCGCAACCAGGGTTTGCTGGACCAGGTCTTCAGCGGTGGTTTCGTCGCCACACAAAGCCACGGCCTGGCGGTAAAGACGGGTGGCATGGAGATCGATCAGCCGTCCAAAGGCCTCCGGATCCCCCGCTTGCGACAAGACCACCAGAGGCTGCGGGTCGATTTCCCCACCTCCGGTGTCAGTGGTGCCAATGCCGGTTTTTGTCATGGCAGTATGGGTCCGGCTGCGGGTTTTCCCCTGGGTGGCCTCCGCGGGCGGTCCTGGGCCGTGCCCGGTTTGCCTCGCGAGGGCCGGATCGGCCATGGCCCGCGGGCCGTTTGCTCATGAATCCCCGGCCGGGGCCGCGGGGTTCAAAAAAACTCCCTGGCTCCGGCTATTTAATGATTTTGGATTGGGCATCGCCCGCCAATGCCTTGCGCAGCTGATCCGGCAAATCGTAGGCCCGGTATGGTTTGGGGATGAAACCAGCCAGGCCGAGCCCGGCGAACCGCGCGGTGGCCGCTTCCTCCAGGTAGCCGCTGGACAACACCACCGGCACACTCCGGTTGACGCGGCGCAGCTCCTGGAGGAATTCTTCGCCGTTCATTTCCGGCATGGAAAGGTCCAGCAGGATAATCTGGATCTCCCGCTCGTGCCGGTGGAATTGCTCGAGGCCTTCCCGCCCGTTCGAGGCCTCCAGGACGGTGAAGTTGGCCCGCTCCAGGACGCCCCGGGCCACGGACCGCACGGCGTCCTCATCATCCACCATCAGCACGGTGCACGGCTCCGTAGAGCGGAGCGGCGGTTGTTCGGGCGCTTGCAACCATTGGGTGGCGTCCATGGCGGCCGGCAGCAGGACGGTGAACGTGGAGCCTTTGCCGGGCGCGCTTTCCACCTTGAGGGCGCCCTGGTGGCCGCGCACGATGCCCAGCACCACCGGCAGGCCCAGGCCGCGCCCCATGAATTTGGTGGTGTAAAAAGGATCGAAAATCCGGCTGAGGACTTCCGGCGCCATGCCGCAGCCGGTATCCTGCACCCGCAGATAGGCATATTTCCCGGCGGGCAAATCCGGGGCCAGGCTGGTATTGCGCAGGTACCCGGCATCGGCCTCCATCACCCCCGTGGTGATGGTGATGTCCCCGGCCTGGTTGCCCAAGGCCTCCGCGGCATTGGTGACCAGGTTCAGCAGCACCTGGCGCATCTGGGAGATATCGGCGTCCACGTAGGGCAGCCCGGAGTCCAGTTCCAGCTTGAAGTTCGCCTTTTTGGAAATGGTGCTTTGGAGCAGCGGGGCGCCTTCCTCCGCCAGGCTGGTCAGGTTGATCCGGGCCAGGGCAAATTGCCCCATGCCGGCGTAGGACAGCATCTGGCGGCAAAGCTCGGCGGCGCGTTGGGCGGCTTTTTCGATCTGCGCCAGCGGGGTGTCCAGGGCGGGGGACAGCGGATCCAGGCGCGCCAGGCTCGCGTTGCCCAGGATGGCGGTGAGCAGGTTGTTGAAATCGTGCGCGATGCCGCCCGCCAGCAAGCCCATGCTCTCCCAATGCTGCAGCTCCCGCATCTTGTCCTGGATGGCCAGCTTGTTCTGGTCCACCTGCTTGCGCTCGGAAATATCCAGGTGGATGCCCGCCGTGCGGAGCGGGCGCCCGCCGCTGTCGCGCTGCAGCACCCGGCACCGGTCCAGCATCCAGCGCCATTCGCCCGAGGCGTGCCGCATGCGGTATTCGATTTCAAAAGTCCCTTTGGCTTCCAGCTGCTGGTATTGCAGCTGGGCCAGGACGTGGTTCAGATCCTCCGGATGCACCAGCTTCTTCCAGCCGGCGAAATTCGGGTCCAGCTCCTCCAGGGCCTGCCCATGCATCGCCGCATACCCGGTATCGAACTGGATCCGGTCCGTGATGGCGTCCCATTCCCACAGCCCGATGCCCGCCGCCCCCAGGGCCAATTCCAGGCGCTCCTGGCTATGCCGCAAGGCGGCCTCCGCCTCAATCCGCTCCGTGATGTCGTTGACCGCCGACAGCTGGCACCGCTCCCCGGCCAGCTCGATGATTTCCACCGAAAGCAGCCCCGTGCGCAGGCGCCCCGCGGAGCCGGCGAACTTGAACTCGTAATCCCGCACGCTGCCCTGGCTGGCCAGCAGCGCGTCCACTGCCTCCCGGTCCTCCGGGTTGACCGCCGGCGGCAGGTCCCCGATCGGTTTACCCACCGCCTGGCCCCGGCTCTGGCCCGCCAGCCGTAAAAAGGCGTCATTGACCTCCAGAACCAGCCCGTCCCGCTGCCGGTGGATCACCAGCGGATTGGGGTTGGAATTGAAAGCTTTGACGAACCGTTCCTGGGAGGCCTTCAGCTCCTCGGCGGCCTGCTGGCGCTCGGTGATGTCCCGGGAGATGCCAAAAATGGCCGGCCGGCCGCTCCAGGAACCCAGCGTGACCTGGGTTTCCACCGGGATGGATTGCCCCGCTTTGGTCCGCAGCGGGAGGGCGCTGGCCGCCGCCTGGCCCGGCTGGATGCTGCCCGGGATGGCCCGGGCCGCCTCCTGAAACTCCCGGGGGTGCAAGATGTCCAAGTGGGCGCCCGCCAGCTCATTTTCCAGGTAGCCCAGCCGCCCGGTGACGGTGGAATTCACCGCGAGGATCCGCCCATCCAGATCGGCCACGAACAGGAAATCCCGGATGGAACTGAACAGGGTTTTTAAGTTGGCTTCACGCTCGCGGAGGGCCGCTTCCATCCGCTCCCGTTCGGTGGTGTCGCGGGCGATGCCCTGGATTTCGGCCGGCCGGCCCGGCTGGCGGTGGATCCGCAGGTTGGTTTCGAGGGAGATCGGGCGGCCATCGCGCCCCCGGATCACCCAACTTTGCGGCAGCACGGTTTCCGCGGTGGCGGCTCCGGCCAGGAATTTTTTCATGCTGGCCCAGTTTTCGGCGCCCACCCAATCCTCCAGGCTCATCCGCAGCACCTCTTCCCGCGGGAAGCCGGTGATGCGCTCGCCGGCCCGGTTGAAGGAGGTTATTTTGCCTTGGGCATTGGTGGTGAAGATGAGTTCGCTGGCGTTTTCGATTAGATCCTCGTGGCGCGCCTTCAGCGCCGCCTCGCGCTCCAGCTCGAACTTCAGTTCCGCCGCCTGGAACGACAGCCGCTGCCGCATATACAGGCCCCAGGTCCAGCCGCACACGGACAGGAGGCCCAGCACGGCGACCCCCGCCCACATTCCTTCAGGCGCGGAGCGTGTTTCCGGCATTCCCGCGCTGGGCGCGGCGCCGGCCATGGCCAGGCTGGCGGCCGCGATGCAGGGCATCCAGCGCCACCAATAAGTGTGTTTGTTTTTCATTCGAATCACTGCGGATCACCCGGCGCGAACCGCACCGCGGACCGCCAATGGGCAGCCGATGATGGCCCGATTCTGGGCGGGAATCCTACCCTCCCAAGGAAGGCAAAGCAAGCACCCCGCATGGATTTATTCCCCGTCGGGATTCGCAGCAATTCAGGGGCCGCCGGCCCGGGGCGGGTCTCGGGCGGGCATTTTGTTGATGACATCCGGCGGGCCAGCCGGGAAAATGACGCGCATGAAAGCATGCTTGCCATTGACGGTGGCCCGCCTTTCCTGGGCCGGCGGCGGCCGGGCGTTGCCCAGGGTTTGGCCGCTGCTGTTGGTTTCCCTCCTCCTGGCCTGGCCACAGCCCGTCCCTGCGGCCCGCCTGCCGGCGGGAACCATCCGGCCGGTCAAGCCCTCCACCCTGGCCACCCTTCCGCTGGCGGCGGGCCGGCGGCTGCACGTGTGGTCGGATACCTGCAACGTGTATGTGCTGCAGGATGGCGAGTCCGCGCTCCTGGTGGATTTGGGGGATGGGAGCGTGCTGGACCAACTGCCGGCGCTGGGGATCAAACAAGTCGAGTGGGTGTTGTTCACCCATCACCACCGGGAGCAGTGCCAGGGCATCCCCAGACTGGCGGCCTGGGGCGCCCGGGTGGCGGCGCCGGAAGCGGAGCGGGCTTTGTTCGAGCGCCCGGCCGATTTCCGCAAAATGAAGGTGGCGCTGGGGGACGCTTACACCATCCATGGCGCCAGCTATGTACGGCCTTCCCTCCAGCCCATCCGGCTGGATCGCGGCTTCAAGAAAATGGACGTGTTCGACTGGCACGGCAGCGAAATCTGGTGTGTGGACACGCGGGGCAACAGCCCCGGGGCCATGTCCTATTTCCTGCGGGACCGGGACCGCTGGCTGGCTTTCAGCGGGGATGTGATGCTCGCGGGCGGCAAGCTGCACCAGTGGTTCGACTCGGAGTGGGATTACGGCTTTGCCGCGGGCCTGTATGCGCTGATCAGTTCCGCCAGCATGGTGGCCAGCTACCGGCCCAACCTGCTGCTGCCCGCCCATGGGGACCTGGTGGCGGAGCCGGGCGCCCTGCTGGCGCTCTATCAAAAACGCTTGCGGCGCCTCGCCCAACTGCTGGTGCGCGGGTATGAGATCAACACGTTCGGCGCCGCGGACCAGGACGTGGTGTCGCGCCCCAGCCGGGTACCCCACTTGTGGCAGATCACCCCGCATTTGTTCAAGTTCAAGGGGCCGGATTACTGGCCGAATTTCACCCTGCTCCTGGCCAATAGCGGCCACGCCCTGCTGGTGGACTGCGGGCTGGCAGACCGCCAGCAGCTGGACCGCGCCCTCGCCCTGTTGAAGGAACGTTATGGCCTCCGGCAGATCGATGCGGTATTCATCACCCACATGCACGG
>CAIMWS010000034.1 GCA_903845125.1 uncultured Verrucomicrobiota bacterium | reverse complement strand
TCGTCGGCGATCAGGATTTTTTTGCTCATGGCAGGGATCAGGTTTTATCGGCGATGATAATGAAAGCGGTGTCGTCGAACGGCAGTTTGTCTTGCTCGAAGTCCAGGAGGAGGGAAACGAGGCGGCGCTGGAGGTCTTCGCTCGATTCACCGGCCTGGGCCCCGGCGAGGAGCGCGGATTTTACAGGGTCGTAGCCCAGCCGCTCCCCGGCCGGGTTGTGGGCTTCCACCAGGCCATCCGTGAACATCAAGGTGCGGCCGCCCCGCCGCCAGGCGCAGTGCGCCGTCTGGTATGGTTCGTCCTTCATGACGCCCAGCGGGGCGCCGCTGGTGACCACCTCGTGCACCTCGCCTTCGCGGGCGACCAGCAGGGGGTGGTGTCCGGCGCTGGCCACCAGGATTTCCCCGTGATGGTGATCGACGAAGACCAGTTGGGCGGTGATGAACATGTCCGCACGGTCCAGTTCGCGGAAGAGGTTCCGGTTCAGCCAGGTCATGAACTCCCCGGGCCGGGGGGCCAGGTCGGACCGGGCCCGGACCAGGCTGCGAAACATCAGGGCGAACAGCGCGGCCGGCAGCCCCTTGCCCATGACATCGGCCACCACCAGCAGCACGCTGCCGTCGCCGGTGGGCAGGGCGTCGTAATAATCGCCGCCCACCTGGCGCGCGCTGCGGTAGAAGCCCGCCAGGGAAAAGTGGGGCACGACCGGCAGTTGCTCGGGCAGCAGCGAACGCTGGATTGTGGAGGCGATTTCCAACTCGCGGGTCAGCAGCCGCGATTGCACCTGTTCCTGCTGGAATTGCCGGTTGCGGATCTGGATGCCCAGAAAGTCGGCGAAGGTCTGGATCACGCTCAGCTGGCCGGCCTCAAACTGGTGGGCGCCGCTGCGGCGGCCCACCGCCAGCACCCCCACGAGCGAGTCGTTGACAAACAGCGGGTGGGCAAAGCCGCAGCTATCCGGGCCAAACTCCGCCAGCGGATCCCCCGCCTGCAGGGGCGCCTGGGCGTCGAACCAGACATCCACCCGCCGGGTGGCGGAACGGATCTCCACCGAGCCTTTGGCGGACCGGAGGCTGAGCGCCTCCCCGCCATGGCCGGGGAGCGAGGCGGCGGCCGTCTTGAGATCCTGGCCATCCCGGCCCGCCAGGCGGAGGATATACCAGTCGGCCTCGGTGATGCTGATCAGGTGATCGAGCCAGCGGCGCACGAACTCATCCGAAACCCCGTCGGTGTGGAGTTCGGCGCTGAAGCGGAACATCGTGGAGAGGCTCTCATAGGAGGAGGCCAGCTCCTCGGTCATCAGGTCGAGGGTGTGGCGGGCTTCAGCCAGGTCCTTTTGCAGGCCGGGGATGGAGGAAGGTGGGGGGGGAGGCGAAGCTCCCGTGCGGGCGCGGCGCAGGACCAGGCAATTTTCCCGGCGGCTGCGCAGGTAGGCCGACTCATCGGTCAGTTGCTGCATGAGGAACACGCCGCGTCCCGATTCGATTTCGGCCTCGGGCAGTTCCGCCTGCTCCGGCCAGTCGAAGCCCGGGGTGTGGTCGGTGACGCGCGCCTCGACGGAGGACTCCCCCACAGTCATATCGATGCGCACCGGCTGCGAACGGCCCACCGGGGTGGCATAAAGCACGGCATTGTTGACGGCCTCGGCCAGCGCGAGTTCCCAGGCTTCCTGTTCGGGGGTGGGCAGGCCTGTTTCCGCCAGGAAATCCCGCACCCGGCGGCAGGCCTCGCGGGCCGAGCGCAGTTCGCACGGCAGGGTAATACAGCAGGATGGCGGACGGTGGATCCGGACAGTTTCCATGATGGCTGGGCTTGGTCAGCGTCCGCTCGGGGCGGGCCTCAACGGGTGGCGTTGGAATCGGGCCATGGGGCGTTCAAGTTTCGACGATTTCAAAGACCCGGTGCAGGCGGGTCAGTTCCAGGATCTGCAGGACGGTGGGGGTGGGCTTGATGATGCGCAGGCTCCCCCCGCGCGACACCATGGTTTTGTGCAGGGCGATCAGGGCGCCCAGGCCGCTGCTGTCCAGGAAAGTGGTCCGCGAGAGGTCCACCTCCAGCGTGATGGTGCCGGTGTTCAGGGCGGCCCGGGTTTCATCCCGGAATCCCGTGGCGTTCGTGGCGTTCAAATCGGCAATGCCACCTACCCGCAGCGTTGTTCCTTCAAGCTTGGTTGTCATAAATATTCATTCTTTAATAGGTGCGTTATCCAAGCGCGTCAATCATCCACAGGCCGGGATTCATTCTTGGTGCCAGGGGTTTCCGGCCCCCCGTCCGCCGGGGCGGATTTCGCCTCCACTTCCGGGTCGGCCACCAGCCGGCGCAGGATGCGCCGGCCCCGGTCCAGCAAGCCCCGGATGCCGCCGCCGGTTTTTTCGCCCGGGCCGGCTTCCGCCGCGGTCCGCCCGCCGCTGGCCAGGTCGCCGAGGAGAAACCGGTCGGTGATCGTGGTGCGGGAGCCGGAGCGCAGGCTGAGCAGGGCGTTCCCCTGGGCGAAGGAGTGGCGCAGCTCGGTGTGGGCCCCCACGTAGGTTTGCGGGGCCACGACGCTGTGCGCCACCTCCGCGCCGTCATCCACAAAGGATCCGTCCCCGATGACCACCTCCGGGCCGATGACTGCGCCGGCGCCGATGCGCACCCCGGCGCCGATCCAGCAGGGGCCTTGGAGCCGGGCGTCGCCGGCCACCTGGGAGCGCAGGCCGGCGTAAACCTCCGGCGCGATTTCCCGCATGCCCAGGAGCTTTTCGGCGGACTCCGGCAAGAGTGCGACCTGGGCGGCGAACCAGGCCTCGTAGCTTTCCCAGAGCGGGTGATCCGGCAGCTGGGGCAGGCGTTCGAGGGTGCAGACATCGGCCGCCCCCGCGCCCGGGGGCTGTGCCTGGCGGACCGCTGCGGGGTCCGGTTCCCCGTCCGCGGCCACCACCTGGAGCTTCACTCCCCATTGCTCTCCGCGGCCGGCGGCGGCGCGGATGGCTTCCGGGCGGTCGCTGGCCAGGATGGTGATTTCCTTGGCGCCATCGGCGGCCAGTTGGTGCAGGGCATGTTCCATCACGCTCAGGCCGGCGAACGGCGCCAGCACGAGGGGCTGTTTGATCGCCAGGGCGGCGACGGCGGGGCGGGCCGCGGGGCAGATGAGAATGATTTTTAGGGTGCTCATGGCGAGGGGGTCAGGGATGGTTCGGCGGGGCGTTGTGGACGGTATTTCCCGCCCTGGCCCGGTCATAGATTTCCAGCATTTTCTGCGCTTTGGCCTCCCAGGTGAAATGGCGGTAAACATGGTCCTGCGCGCGGAGGCTGAAGGCGCGCAGCTGCCCGGGCCTTTCCACCAGCCCGGTCAGCGTGGTCCGGAAGCTTTCCACCAGGCCGGGCCGCGGGAGCAGCGTCAGGGCGAAACCCGCATCCGGCGGGACCAGCTCGCCGGGGCCGCCGTGGTTGACCACGATCGGCACCAAGCCGCGGGCCATGGCCTCCAGGACCACGCCGCCGCCGAATTCGCGCACGCTGGGGAAGCCCAGGATCTGCGAGCGGGCCAGGCGGCTGGCCAATTGCGCATGCTCCACCCAGCCGGGGAAATCCACCCGGTTGGCGATGCCCAGGTCCGCCGCCTGCTGCTTCAGCCGGGGCAGTTCGGGGCCGTCGCCGATGATATCCAGGCGGAGCCGGCCATCCCGCACGAGCGGGGCGGCGGCTTCCAGCAGCATATCCACCCCTTTGAGCGGCACCAACCGGCCGATGAACGCCACCTGCAGGGGGGTGGTGGGCGGGGGCGGCTCGCGGCGGGGGAACCGCGTTTGGTCGATGGCGTTTTCCGACAGCAGCTGGCATTTGCCGCGGTGGGCGGCGGGCATTTCGTCCAGGGCGGAGCGGGCGCCCGCCAGGATTACGGCGGCGTTGGCCCGGGTGGAGTGGTAGCCGGGGATGAGCCGCGCCAGCCCGCGCAGCGGGCTCAGCCATTCGCGCTCGGCCCGGCGCAGCTCGGGGAATTCCTTGGGCCACGGCACGCCGCCGTTGAGCGGGCCGAGTATGAACGGCACCCCCGCCCGCGTGCAGCGCCCGGCCATCAGGCTGGGCACCACCGGGGAATTGGGGATCACCCGGTGCACCACGTCGAAATCACCCTTTTCAATGGCCGCCCCGAAAGCCCGCCAGACCCCCCGCTCAAAAAACGGGTAGGCCAGCGCGGCGAAGGCGGTGTAGGTGCTCCAGCCGAGCGTCGTGCCGCCCCGCAGCAGCCGGCTGATCTTCCAGGCCAGGCCCTGCCAGCGGCGGTTATCGATGGGGGTGAACTGCAGCCGACCCAGCCCTGCCGCGAGGATGTCCTCCCGGTTGCGCAGTTCGGCCGCCAGGTGGACCTCCGCCACCTGGGCCAAAGCTTGCGCGAAGCTCCAGCCGATCAGCGACACGCTGAACAGCTTGGGGTTGGCGGCTTCCGCCAGCAGCAGCACCCGGAGCGGCCGGTCCTGGCCGCCCTTCCGGGATTTTGAACCCACTGTGTTCATTGGGGCCTCCGCTCCATTGGGGTAAAGTTTTTCACGCGCGTTTTCAGGAGGCGGCCGGGGCATTCCCGGGCAGGGGCGCCGGGCAGGGGCCTTCGTTCCGGGCCTTTTCGGAAGGGAAAAAGCGCTTCAGGTTGTTCATGGGCCGTTCGATGAAGCGGGCGCTGAACGCGGCCGCCGCCACCGACATGGCGAACAGAAGGGCGAATTTGGCGGCGCCCGCCTCGGGTAGGGTAAACTTGAATTTGGTGGCGAACATCCCGGCGACGTAATCGGCGAACAGGTGGTAAAGGTAGAGGCCGTAGCTGATCCGGCCGAAATACTGCAGCACGCGCGAGTCCAGCAGGCGCCCGGCGGGGCCGGTGCAGCCGTGCGCGCACAGGCCCACCACGGTGGCGAAAAAGGCCGCGTCGATCAGCGGTCCCACAATGGCCCGGGCGGGGATGGCGATCAGGAAGTAATCCAGCGTGCATTGGATGGCAAACAGCAAGGCGGCCGCCGGGAAGGCTCGCTTCAGCAGTTCCGGGGGTGAGGCCACCACAGCCCGGCCCGCCGGGGAGCAGAGCCAGGCCAACAGGGCGCCGGTGACCAGCGAATCCAGGCAGCACAGGGACACCACCTTCAGCGAGATGTGCCCCACGCCCAGGGTGGCGGCCAGGATGGCGCGCGCCGCCACCGCGCCGCCGATGCAAATGGCAAACACCCGGGGCAGCCAGGCACGTGGCAGCAGGAGCATCATGGCCGGCCAGAGGAGGTAAAACTGCTCCTCCACGGAAAGTGACCATAAGTGGCTGATACATCCCTGCCAGGTGCCGCGGAAGGCGAAGTAGAAGTTGGAGGTGTAGAAGGCGTGCCACCACAGGCTCTGCCGCAGCACGTAAATGCCCAGGAACGAGCCCACCGCCAGCGTCAGGTAATAGATGGGGAAAATGCGCAGCGACCGTCGGATGTAAAACTGGCGGAATTGCCAGCCCGCGCTCGAGCGGCCGCCGTCCACCGCCGCCCGCGCTCGCAGGAGGATGCCGGTGATCAGGAACCCGCTCAGGACGAAGAAGCAGCGCACCCCCAGGTCGCCCCACGGGCCGAAGCCGAGCAGGCCCGGCGCCCAGTGGTGGATCATCACGGCGAAGATGGCGAGCGCCCGCAGCGAGTCCAGCTGCGGCATGTAGTTCGGTTCCGGTTTGTTCATGCGGGATTCAAATAGGGGGTTGGCAGATCTTTCAGGCCCTGGCGGCGGCAGACTTCCACCCGGGCCATGAACCCGGAGAAAATCAGCCAGATGGAAAGGTTTTTGGTCTGGCTCAGCACCCGTTCCACGGTGCCGTGCAGATAGGTCAGGCACAGGGCGATGACCACTCCCCCTAGGAAATTGCCAAGGCCGGTGTTCCAGAAGCGGATCAGGCCCCGCACCGACCACCACAAGGGCGCCGCCATGAAGGCCAGGTAGCTGAAGAAGCCCGGGTAGCCGGTCTCCGAAAGCAGCAGCCAGTAGAGGCTTTCGGTGAGGGGGCAGGCCATGTAATTTTCGTCGTAAATGCGGAAGCCCCGGCTTTCATCCCAGTCCATCATGATGATCACATAGCGCTCGTCGGGCAGGCTGTTGACGACGCCGAAGTTGTTCCAGCCGATGCCGAACAGGGAATACTGGAGCATCGCCTTGGACTGCCGGTTCAGGATGGGGCGCAGGTCTTCCTCGTTTTCCCGGGCGGCGTTTTCGTTGATGCGCGCCATCAGGGAGTCCATGGCCAGCATGGCCGCCGCCGCCGCGCCGCAGATGCTCAGTCCGGTGAAGGCCACCTTTTTAGCCGAGAGGCCGCGCAGGTACGACAGTCCCATCACCCCCGCGGACCCGATCGCGAAGGCGGCCAGCCCGGCGCGGGAAACCGAGAGCAGGATCATGGCGGCGGTGCCGGCCATGCCGCCCAGGATCAGCACGGTGTCCTTCCGCTCCGCGTGCTTGGACAGGCCCAGGCCCAGGAGCGGCAGCGCGCAGAGATAGGCCCACATGCACATCGGGTTCTGGTGCTCGAACCAGCCGTGAACCTGCCACCGGGCTTCAATGAAACGGAGCTTGAAGCACACCACTGCCTGCACCATCAGGGTCACGCACAGCGTGCGTGCCACCCACTTCAGGTCGTCCCGGTCCTGGAAACCGTGATACGCCCCCACGAACACCATCACCGCCGTGGTGAACTTCCAGGCCGCCATCAGCGCGTAAACCTTGTTCACCGCGGGGATGACCGACAGGGTGCTCAAAAAGCAATAAATCAGGTAGAGCCAGAGGCCCGGCGGCAGCAGCCGGAAGCCGGGCGGGCGCTTGAGGGAGGCGCTGACCGTCAGGGCGATGCCCACGAACACCATGATCGAGAATTCAAAACCCTTGGTGTGGCCCCGGTAAAACTCCACCGAATCCAGCATCAGGGTGAGCTTGCTGGGGAACCAGGAAGGCATGCAGGCCAGCAGGCAGAGCGCCACGCGCTCGGCGGTCCGGTTTTTCGAGAGCCAGGCCCCGAGGTAGGGCGCCAGCAGGAAATAGCCGGAGAAGGCGACGCAAATTTTGATGAACTCCTTCATGGGGGGCCGCGGGGCCGCTCAATCGAGCTTGCCGGATTTGCGCCAGCGCCAAAGCGTGGAGGTGTTGATGCCGAGCTGGCCCGCCACCCAGCTGTAATTGTTGTCACTTTCGGCCAGGAGTTTCCGCGCCAGGGCCAGCTTTTGCTTGGTGTTCGGGATGGCGCCGCCCGGGGTGAACGGCGGCGGGGCAGGGGCTGGCGATGGGGTGGGGGGGGCGTCCCCCGGATAGGCCATTCGCGGCTCCAGCGCGGGCTCTGCCACGGGGCCGGAATTCGCCAGCAGGGGCTCGGGGATCTCCCACCACGGCTCGCGCAGCATTGGCCCGTCGAACAGCAGCACCAGGCGGTCAATGGTGCTCTTGAGCTCGCGGACGTTGCCCGGCCAGGTGTAGCGCTGGAACTTTTCGATCAGTTCCGGCTCCAGCGCATCAAAGTTTTTGCCGAACCGTTCGTTGGCCTTGCGCATGAAAGCCAGAGCCAGCTCGGGGATGTCTTCCAGCCGGTTGCGCAAAGGCGGGGCCTGCAGGATCACCTCAGCCAGCCGGTAATAGAGGTCGGGGCGGAAGCGCTTCGCGGCGATCTCCGCGTCGAGGTTCCGGTTGGTGGCCGAGATCACCCGCACGTTCACGCTGTATTCCTGCTCGCCGCCGACGCGCCGGGCACGCCGGGTTTCCAGGAAACGCAACAGCTTCGGCTGCACCCCCAGCTCCATTTCCCCTACTTCATCCAGCAGCAGCGTTCCGCCATCCGCCTGCTCCACCAGCCCCGGCCGCGCCTTCAGGGCGCCGGTGAAGGCCCCTTTTTCGACCCCGAACAGCTCCGCTTCCAGCAAATCCTTGGGGATCGCCGCGCAGTTGAGCGCCACGAAGGTTTTCCCGTGGCCGGCTTTGTGCAGGGCTGACGCCACGCGCTCTTTGCCCACGCCTGATTCGCCCAGCACCAGCACGCACACATCGGTCGGCCCCAACCGGTCGATGGTTTGCCGCAAGCGCTGCATCGGCTCCGAACGGCCGATCAGGACATCCTCCGCCGATAAAGGGCGCCCCCCATAGAGTTGCACCCAGAGCTTTTGGTTCGTGGCCGCACTCATGATGGCATGGCGCCAGCGTTCATCGCTGTCTTCAGTTGAAAGCACATCAAACGCTCCGTCTCGCAAGACTCGTGCCACCTCCGCGGTGGTGATGGGGCCGATGGTGGCCAGGTAAAGGCGGTTGGCCTGGGCCAGTTGCACCCGCAGCCGTGGCCAAAGAACCGCGTTCCGTGCCTGCGGCGGAAGGAGATACACTACTTCCGAGGTGGTGTTCGTCAGCTCCACAATGTGGCTCTCCTCGTACAGCCGGACCGGGAAGCCGAGGCTTTTCAAACGGAGTTCCTCGCCGTTCGAGGTGCCGTTGGGTATGAAAACAGTTGTCATGCAATTGCAACGCAAATGGTATGCAGTGCCCGGTGCCATTGCAAGAACCCAAATGAAGCGGCGCCCGGCGCCCGCCATTTTTATATATGCAAATGGCTGAAACCCAATTAGATTTGTGGCCCGGCCTTTGGTGGCCCATTTTTTGCTAAGGGTGGTTTTGAATGAAATGCAATGTTTTTAAAAATCCGAGCCTTGGTCTGCCCCTGAGCGGACCCGCATTACGATGAGCCAACGCGATGCCGCCGCCGGGGGAGCTTTTCATATCCCATCCCTGGATGGGCTGAGGGCGGTTTCCATCTTGATCGTTTTTCTGAGCCATGCCGGACTGCATAAGTTCTTCCCGGGGTTGTTTGGGGTGACCGTTTTTTTCTTCCTCAGCGGTTACCTCATCACCACCCTGCTGCGGTTGGAGCAGGAGCAGACCGGCCGGGTGAGCCTGGGGCAATTTTACCTGCGGCGGACGTTGCGCATCTTCCCGCCGTTTTATCTTATCCTGCTGGCGGTGGTGGTGCTGGTTCAGTCCGGGGCTTTGAAAGGTGAGTTTTCCTGGCGGGCGGTGGGCGCCCAAGGGCTCTATCTTTCTAATTATTACGAGATTTTCGTGGGTGGTGGCCAGCCCCCCGGCACGGAGGTTTTCTGGTCGCTGTCCGTGGAGGAGCATTTCTACCTCATGTTTCCGCTGTTGTACATCGTGCTGCAACGCTGGGTTCCCCAGCGGCGGCATCAGTTCCAGGTGTTGCTGCTCCTGAGCGCCGGGGTGCTGGCCTGGCGGGTGGCGCTGGTTTATGGATTCCATGTCGTCCCCCTGGACGCCACCACCAACCATTTTCCCCGCACCTGTCACGCCACCGATACCCGCCTGGATGCCCTCCTCTTTGGCTGTATGCTGGCGGTCTGGGGCAATCCCGTTCTGGACCCCACCCGTTTCAGCCGGCGGTTCTGGCTGTATGGTGCCTTGCCGGCGGGCCTCGTGCTGCTGGGGGCCAGCTTCGCCATCCGCGGCGCTGGTTTCCGCGAGACTTTGCGGTACACCGTCCAGGGCCTGGCGCTCTTCCCGGTGTTCATTGCTGCCATCCGTGGCACGGATTCCTGGCTTTATCGCGGCCTGAACTGGAGCTGGATGCGGCGGTTGGGGGTGCTCTCCTATTCCTTCTACCTGACGCATTCGATCCTCATCGCCTGCCTGCTGCAGTGGCTGCCGGTCCCTGCTGCAGCGAGCCCGCGCGGGCGGATCGCCTGGCTGGTGGGGCGGGGGGTGCTGGCGTTCGTGGCCTCCTGGGGGGTATCGGCCTTGATCTATCGGATGGTGGAAAAGCCGTGCGCCCGCCTGCGCAAGCGCCTGTCCCGGGTGGTTCAGCCGGTGGCCACCGCTCCCGCGGCCAGCCTCCAGGGGGTGGCTCCAGCTCTGCCGAAGGGGCTGGCGGCTTCCGCCTGAGGGCGGCCTTGATCTGGGAGTCAGCCCCCCGTTTCCGCCATGGCATCTCAAAATAACGCGCCGCGCCGCCCCACCGTGGGGGTGATCATCCGCTTCAAGAACTCGGCGGCGACGCTGCCCGGGGTGCTGGCCGGGCTGCGCCGCCAGACCCGGCAGCCGGATCTGATCGTGGGCGTCGATAACCAGAGCACCGATGACTCCCCCCGCCTGCTGCGGGAAGCGGGGGCCCAGGTCAGGGAATGGACCGAGCCTTACCGGCACCCCCGGGTGGTCAATTTCGCCGTGCGCCATTGTCCGGCCGACTTGGTGCTGGTGCTGAGCTCCCACACGGTGCTGCAGGGGCCGGACACCTTGGAAAAAATGGTGGCCGCCATGGCCGATCCCGCGACGGCGTGCGTGAGCGGCAAATGGGATGACGACGGCTTTTACAGCGACGCCATCGACTGGGCGGAACTGCGCGCCAAAGGCCTCAAATTCTGCGCCATCTACTCCAACAGCATGGGCATGTTCCGCCGCTCGCTCTGGGAGCAGGCGCCCTTCGACGAAGCCATGCCCACGATGGAGGATGGCGCCTGGGCGGTGGAGCAGGTGCGGCGCGGCAAGCTCTGCCGGCGCCTGAATTTCCCGTTTTCCTACCAGCGGGGCGGCCGCTCCCGCCATTATATTTTCGCCGTGCTCACGTTCCAGATGGCCGCCCGGCATGGCCTGCGGGTGGCCTGGCTGGGGCCGGCCGCCTCGGTGCGCCAGCTGCTGGGCCACGCCGCCCGGCGCCTGCTCGGGCGCGACGGCGGGGAATTCCCGGACGCGGATCGCCTGTGGCAGAATTTGCGGGCCTGGCTGGCCTGGCGCCATGCATCCCCGGAAAAAGAATAACCAGCGGCCACCAAATCCTTTCCTCCATGTCCCACTCCCACTCCCCAGCCGGCGTCCCGCCCCGGAACCAGAGCCTCGATGTGCTCCGCGGACTGGCCATTGTCATGGTCTTGTTCAACCACCTGGAGCCGTTCACGGTGCCCATGCTGCCCGCGCTGAGCGGCCCGGCCGGCTACGTGTATTGGCACGTGAAAAGCATCGGCTGGACCGGGGTGGACATGTTTTTTGTCCTCAGCGGCTTCCTCATCTCCGGCCTGCTGTTCAAAGAGCTGGAGCAGACGGGCCGCCTGCACCTGCCGCGTTTCTGGGTCCGCCGGGCGTTCAAGATCCTGCCCTCCTACTGGCTGCTGCTGGCGGTGCTGGCCTTCACCGGCGCCACGCACTGGCTGGCGGCCGGTTCGGCGGCCAGCCTGGCGCGGTCCCTCGCGGAGCACTTGCTTTTTGCGCAGAATTACCTGGCCCACAATCCCAATGGCCCCACCTGGAGCCTGGCGGTGGAAGAGCATTTTTACCTGCTCATGCCGCTGCTGTTGTGGTGGCTCTGGCCGGCCCGCCAGCCGCGGGACAGCCGGGCCTGGCGGCCGCTGTTCACGGCCTTTGTGGTGATTCTGGCCGGCATCCCCCTCCTGCGCCTGGCGGCGGCTTTCCACGGGCTGCAGGTGGAAGATTTCCGCCGGACCCATTTCCGGCTGGATGGCCTGACGTACGGCGTGCTGGCCCAGTTCCTTTGCCGGTATCACCGCTCCGCCCTGGAGCCTTTGCGGCGGCATCCGGCGGTGGCCCTGGGGGCCTCCCTGGCGCTGGTTTCGTGCGGGTTTTTCTTTGGCCAGGGACATCCCGGGATGTTCATCGGCGGGTTCACCCTGCTCTCCATCGGCTACACCGTGCTCCTGCTCACGCTATACCTGAACGGCTGCGGGCGGTGGGAGAAAACCGTGGTGGTCCGGGCCGCCTCCCACGTGGGGCGGTGGTCCTACAACATCTTCCTCTGGAACTTTTTCCTCTGGGCGCTGCCGCTGCCGGGCTACCGCCCGGCCCAGGCCTGGGTGGCCGCCCACGTGGCCTGGGCGCCCGGCCAGCTGGCGGCCCATTTTGTGGTCTTTGCCCTGTTTGCCATCGCCCTCGGGGCGGCGCTGACGGAGCTGTTTGAAACGCCCGCCCTGAACCTGCGGGACCGCATCCGCTGGCGTGCCCGGCCAGGCGTCGGAGCGGCGGATGGCCGCCCCGTCCCCAGCCAGGCGCCCCAGGCGCATTGAAAAAACCGGCCTGCCAAGCGGACCATTCCCCCCCCCCGTCCGA
>CAIMWS010000033.1 GCA_903845125.1 uncultured Verrucomicrobiota bacterium | reverse complement strand
CGTTGACGGCCAGGATGACGCCATCCGGCCCCACCACCGCCTGGTGGGCATCCGTGGAATCCAGCACCCGCTGGTTGAAGTCCGCCTGCCGGGCCAGCGCCTCCTCCGCCCGCTTGCGCTCCGTGATGTCCCGCGTGAGCAGGATGAACCGGGCCCCGGGGGCGGCCGGATCGACTTTGGCCGCGATGGAGAGCTCGAACCAGGTCAGGCCCTGGGGCATGGGCAGCGCGTAAACCGCCCCCCGGTGCCGGCCGGTGGCCCGGGCTTCCGCCAGTGCCTTATAGAGGATCCGGCCCGTCTCGGCGGGCAGGATTTCCCGTATCGTTTTGCCCAGGAATTGGGCGGGCGGCAGGTAGAGCTGATCCGGTTGCGGCACGTGGCAATTTAAAATGCGGCCTTCGGCATCCACCTCGAACATCAGGTCGGGCAGGGCGCGCAGGGTGGCCGCCAGATGCTCGTGTTCAGCGCGCAGGTTTTCCTCCGCCCGCTTGCGCTCCGTGATTTCGGTATCCGCGCCCCGGTAGCCGGCCAGGTTTCCCTGCGGGTCCAGGATGGGGATGCCATTGGTGGAGAGCCAGATGACCCGGCCATCCCGGGTCTGCGCCGCGTTCTCCAGGTCGCGGAAGGATTCTATCCGGGCGAACACGGCAAACGCCGCCGTCTTGAAGGCTTCCCGCCCTTCCTCCGGATGCAGGTCGTAGAAATGCAGCCGGTCCACTATTTCCTCCGGGCGATAGCCCAGGAGCGATTGGTAAACCGGGCTGGCGTAAGTATACCGCCCTTGGGCATCCACTTCCCAGATCGCCGTCCGGCTTTGCTCCGCCAGTTGCTCAAACCGCTCCTGGAGCCACTCCGCCGTGTTGATTGTTCCATCCATAACTCAAAAAAACTCCATGGGGCAGACGCGGAAAATACCACCGCCCTGCGCGGTCTGCCAAGCGGGTTGGGCTGGGCATTCCCGGCCCCACCTGGGGCCCTCTCACGCGTTATCCGCCCGCGGTCCGGCCACAACAGGGAGGGGCACGCTCCGCCCACTTCCGAACGCAATACCCAATTGGACTGCTGTACCGGCACCATTTTTCTCCAATTTCAGACCATGGGTCAATTTTTATGAATGCCATTTAAAGGGTAAAAACCTGAAATGCCAGCGCCGCCCGGGCGGCCTGCCGGGGAACCGTTGGCGGCGCAGACGCCGAACCGCAAATTCCCGGCCTCCTTGAACCGGGCCGTTGGCACGCTTCCCAACCAAAACCGCCCCCTTGCCTCTCCACCAGTCCGCCAGACGGTGGCCGGGGCCTGGCGCCGATTACAGGTGCGGTTCAGGGCCAAACCGGCGAGGGTGCGGACTGAGCGCAAATTGACCCGCCGGAAAATTCCTCCAGGTCAATCAGGTCATCACCAACGCAACCTCCACAAAATCGTGTTTTGAACCGGCTTTCCCTTGGGTGAATGGCCTTGCGCCTCGGCCCACCCCGGAAGACACCTCCGGGCAGGCGGCGTTTTTTCCGGCAGCAGACGCGGCTGCGAAACCGGTTCGCGGAAGCGTCCGTTTATGGCGAGTTGACGACCTCGATGCGATAAAAGCCCTGGCTGGCCTGGCCGCGGGCAACGCTCACCGAGGTGGTGGTTTCGCTGGCCACCAGCGAATCGACGGCCGCCCATTGTGGGTCGCTCAAGGACTGCTTGTATTGCAGCCGGTAAACCGCTCCTGGCTTCGACATCCAGGTGATTTTAATGCTGTTGGCGGTGGCTGGTTGAATGCTTGAGATTTGCGGCGCGGTGGTCCGGCCTTTAACCACCACCACAAAGCTGCGGGTGGCGCTCAGGGCCGGGGTGCCATTGTCGGTCACCTTCACCTTCACCGTGTTGGTGGATGACCCTTGCGTTTCACCCGGGGTCCAGGAGAACACGCCATCGGCAGTGATGGCGGCCCCGGCGGGTGCGCCCGGTTCCAGGCTGAAGGTGAGCTTCTGCGCGGGCAGATCGGCGTCAGTCGCGGCCGCAATGAAGACCAGGGCCACTCCTGGATCCAATATTTTATCGTCCAATGCCGCCAGCACGGGGGCCGCATTCACTTCGTTGACCACCACCAGAAAGCTGCGGGTGGCGCTCAGGGCCGGGGTGCCATTGTCGGTCACTTTCACCGTCACCGTGTTGGTGGACGGCCCTTGCGTTTCACCCGGGGTCCAGGAGAAAATGCCTTCGGCAGTGATGGCGGCCCCGGCGGGTGCACCCGGTTCGAGGCTGAAGGTGAGCTTCTGCGCGGGCAGATCGGCATCCGTGGCGGTCGCCGTAAAGACCAGCGCAACACCTTCATCCACAGTTTTGGTGTCGATCGCGGCGAGCACAGGGGCCGCATTCACTTCGTTG
>CAIMWS010000032.1 GCA_903845125.1 uncultured Verrucomicrobiota bacterium | reverse complement strand
CGAAAGGTTAGAATGCGTCATGCCGAACATTGTCTATAACCTAGACAATACGGCCAGCAAAAAAACCAACCAATACAGGTTCGGTTTGAGTTTCTCCCCAATCTACCAACTAATTTTTCCTACACCCGGAGCGCAACGCGGCAATTTTTGGGCAGGGGTGGCCTCCACGGCTGTTCCGCGCCCAGGCCATGGGACCGGCCGCTTTTTTCTGGCTGGCGATGCCAAAAAATGCTTCTCCCTGCCGCCTGGGAAAATGCATATTGCCGGGCGGTGGCCCAAGCAGGCTTGGAACCGACGACCGTGAATGACGCAACCGTGAAAAAGGTGAAACCATGAAATCCACATCGACCGTTGAAACCGCCCCGTTCGGCAGGCCCGGCGCTTGGGCCCGGCGGCCTGCCAGCCGCACCCGCGGGACACCCCGGCGCATACCTCTGGTAACCATGCTGCTGGTGTCGGCCGCGCTGGCCGTTTGGCCGGCGGTGGCGTGCACGAGCCTGCTGGTCACGCCCGGGGCTTCAGCGGACGGCTCGGTCATCATCACTTATCATTGCGACGACGCGGGCGGGTTTGCCTCCCTCTCCATCGCGCCCGCCCAGGACCACCCGCCGGGCGAGATGATTGAGATCGGCCCCCGCGATCCGGTAACGAACGCTCCGCGCGGCCGGATCCCGCAGGCGCCGCACACCTACAAAGTGGTGGGGGAACTCATCAACGAACATCAACTGTCACTCTCCGAAACGACCTTCGGCGGCCGCCTGGAGTTGGTCAATACCAATGGGTTGCTGGAGTATCACCACCTGATGTTCCTGACGCTGCAACGCGCCCGCACCGCCCGGGAGGCGATCCAGGTCATGACCCGGCTGGTGGCCGACTACGGGTATGAATCGGAAGGCGAATCGATTTCCATTGCCGACACCCGGGAAGCCTGGATCCTGGAGATTGTCGGCACCGGCCCGGGCGGCAAGGGCGCTGCCTGGGCGGCCGTGCGGGTGCCCGATGGCCAGATCTCGTGCCACGCCAATCATTCCCGGTTGGCCGAGATCCCGCGCAACGATCCTGCCAACTGCCTCTATTCCGAGAATGTCGAGAGCCTGGCGGTGAGCAAGGGCTGGTACGATCCGAAATCGGGGCAGCCGTTCCGGTTCTGCGACGCCTATTGCCCGGCCACCCCCTTCACCCGGCGGGTCACCGACACGCGGGTGTGGAGCATTTTGCGGCGGGCGGCCCCTTCCCAAAACTTTTCCCCCGACTACCATCGTTCCCAGCCGGGTGCCCGGCCCTATCCGCTCTGCGTCGTGCCGGACCATAAGCTCACGGTGGCCGATGTGTTTGCCCTGCTCCGGGACCACTACGAAGGAACCCCGTTCGATATGACCCAAGGGATCGACGCGGGACCGTTCCAAACGCCGCGGCGCTGGCGTCCGCTCACCTTCAAGGCCGATGGCGCCGAGTATTGCTGGGAACGCCCCATCTCGACCCAGCAGACCGCTTTTTCCAGCATTACCCAATCGCGCGCCTGGCTGCCGAACCTGGTGGGAGGGGTGCTTTGGTACGGCATGGACGACAGCTATACGACCTGTTATGTGCCGTTCTACTGCAGCCTCGAGGCCGTGCCCCGGAGCTTCGCGGCCGGCTCGATCCAGAAGTTTTCCTGGGACTCCGCCTGGTGGGTGTTCAACCTCGCGGCAAACTACGCCTACGGGAGATTCTCCCAGATGGTGCCGGAGATCCAAGCCGCCCAAAAAGACATCGAATCAGACCTGCTGGCCCTTCAGCCCGCGGTGGAGAAGACCGCGCTCGAGCTGGCGGGTAGCAATCCGCGCCTGGCGGCCCGCTACCTGACCGATTACTCGGTGATGCATGCCGAATCCACCGTGGAACGCTGGCGCGCTTTGACCGGGCATTTGATCACCAAATACAATGACGGCTATATCCGCAGTGACAAAGGGGAGTATCCGGATGTGGGCTATCCCGAGGCTTGGCTGCGCCGCGTGATCCAGGAGCGGCCCCATCAGTTCCGCCTGCCGGCCCAACCGGCCGCAAAACCTGCACCGTAGCCCGGGCCGTGCCCCTGCCTTGGGGAGGGGTATATTGGCGTTGCAGGTATTTACGCCAGCCGGGCAGGGAGCCTGTCGTCCCGATCGGATCGGGATCAACGGCGAAGGTCTGGCCCCCGGAAGGCAGCCAGCACCATCGAGCCATGGCCAGGGAAACCGCTTGAAATCACCAGCCATCGTGTTCCCGGGCGGAATCCACCGAAGCATTTTAAAGTCTTCATTCCGGCCGCCTGCTCCCATAGTGCGCTTCCTGTCCCCCGGCGATCCAGTCAACCATGACCAGTTGTTCAAGAAACTGTTGCGGTAGTTCTTTGGCGATTTTGTCGATGCTTTCCTGCCCGAGGCCGCCCAACGCCTGGATAAAAAGTCGGTCCAATTCCTCGACCACAAGATCCTCGACCTGCCGCCGCAGGGCGAGCAGCACGAGGTGGATCTGGTGGCCAAATGCCAGTTCCAGGGGAAACCCTTCTTTTTCCTGGTGCACATCGAAAACCAGGCCCAAAAGCAGGCGGAGTTTGGCCGGCGGATGCACCATTATTTTTCCCTGCTCTGGCAGAAGCCCGACCTGCCGGTTTACCCGGTGATGGTATTTTCCCACCCCAGCCAGTCCGCTGAACGGGATCCTTTTACCCTGGCCCTTCGGGACCTCACGGTCCTGCAGTTCCGTTTCAAGGCGATCCCATTGGCGCGGTTTTCGTGGAAGGATTTCGTGAGCCGGAAGAATCCGGCAGTGTGCGCCTTGATGTCCAAAATGGGCATCGGCAAAAAGGAGCGGGTGCGGGTGAAGCTGGAATGCCCGCGGATGTTGCTGACCTTGAAGGTGGACCCAGTGTAGCCGCTCCCGGGGGTGTTCATCGACACTTACCTGCGGTTGAACGCGGCGGAGGTATCAGGACAACCCGTTTTAACCACCCCTTCCGCTTCACGAAACTCCTATTTGGCCTCGCCCTTGATCAGCGAGTTGACTCAAATTAAAAGACACCGGGGACCTGAATCTGAGAGGAGGCAAAACGGGTCGTTGACTCATGGGAAAAAGACACCGGAAATCGGTGGTAATG
>CAIMWS010000031.1 GCA_903845125.1 uncultured Verrucomicrobiota bacterium | reverse complement strand
CCTCAATATGCAACCCAATCCCCAGCCCTCGGTTTAACCCTCGTGAAAAAAGATTTTACAGAAAAAAGTTTGCGCGGCCTCCCAGCAATAGCCAGAAGAGAGCTCCAAAAGCCATTAACAAATGTTTTCGGATCAGCTTCAACGCATTCTAATTTACACCCAACCCCCTGCGGCTAAAAGAATAATCTGCGTTTATCGCGTGAACTTATACACCTTCACACCGTCCTCTGGGATGGCATATTTACAGAAAAAGCAGATAATGTCGTAGGTTACCTCTTTGAATATCATTCAACAGCAGATATTACTATTATATCCCCTGGGCGCACTGGCATCGCCATAAATCTTTTAAGATCCATATTGCTATATGATATATCAGATGAATATTTCAATGGACTCTGCATAATACAGTTGCGACCAACTAACCTCAGCTGAGGTTGGCCACTTTCCCAATGTTTAAAGCCAGCTTTATCTAATACTGTACGAACAGTATCTTCAGGCGATAATAATATTTCCTCTTTTGATTTATCATAAACTCCTTTTTTCATCGTCCAACCAAAGACGTCAATAAGACACTTGGTTTTCTTTTTTCTCTCCGTTAATACCTCATATGAACAATATATTAAACGATAATCTTGGAGAGGATGACGAATAATATTAAAGTTAATTTTGTTTATTTCTTTTCCATAGTGGTTTTTTACCCACAACTCATCATTTTTGTTTGTAAATGTGGCTGCGTAAATGTAATTGCAGCTTAATGCAATGCATATAAACATAAACATTTCAAATGTTATGAAGAATATTCGTTTTTTAAAACTGCAATTCTTGATACAATACATTATTGTTATCATATGCTATAACTTGTTATTATATGTTTATTTATACATAACATATGGTTTTGGTATATTACTTTTATGATAGTACTTCCTTACTGGATTTTTCAATTGTTCTCTAACCACGTTTTCAATTTTACGATCATTGAAACCATCACCTTCAGCATCTTCATCATCAAAACGACCCAGTTCTTCCTCTGACCAACCACACCGGCTCAACTCCCCGGCGAGGATCCCAATAGGCATGAACCACAA
Source organism: uncultured Verrucomicrobiota bacterium (assembly GCA_903845125.1). GTDB lineage: Bacteria > Verrucomicrobiota > Verrucomicrobiia > Limisphaerales > UBA1319 > CAIMWS01. The sequence goes on along the minus strand of CAIMWS010000031.1, from coordinate 20,741 downwards.
AGCCGGTTTTCAAGCATGTCTGGGCTGGCGTCTTAAGAAAATCCTGGCAATCCACGTCGTCGAGAAAGATTTTTTCGTGGCGATCGCCACGGCTCATGACGTGGTAAATGGCCCCGTGATATTCAATGCGCGATGGGCGTGGCATGGGGCAATCCGCGCGAGTTTGGCAGCCAATGTCATACATAAAGCCATGCTATGTTTTGGCCTGACCCATCATTCGTGGCTTTCAGCCGCCTTTCTCCGGCCGCAAGCATTTGCGGATGACCTCAAGCAGCTTCGCAGGAGGGCACGGCTTGGGCACATAAATTATGGAAGCCTTCGCCGCGTTCTCCAAATCCACCTGGTCCGTGTTGTACCCGCTGGTGATGATGACTTTCAGGCCCGATTTCTCAGCCATGGTTCGCTGACCGAGCTGGAGCCCCGATAGCTCGCCTGGCATGACCATGTCGGTGAAGATCATATCAATCGCCGAACGATGTTCTGCCCAGAGCGTCAGCGCGTGCGACGCGTCGGCAGCCTCCAGAACATTGTATCCATCCCTGGTCAGCAGGGTTTTAGTCAATCTGCGGAGTACCGGTTCATCCTCCACTAAAAGGATGGTTCGGTTGCTGGTGTGCGTCCCGCTGGGAGCAACCGGGGCAACGACGCGAGCTGCCTGGTCGGCTGGAATGTAAATTCTGAAAGTGGTGCCCTCCCCCACACGGCTTTCCACTTCGATCCACCCTTGGTGCTGTTGGATGATGCCTTGAACGGTGGCCAGGCCCAAACCAGTACCTTGCCCAACGTCCTTGGTCGTAAAAAATGGCTCAAAGAGCCGCTCCAGGACCCGCTCATCCATGCCGCATCCAGTGTCACTCACCGCCAGGCAGACAAAGCGTCCGGCTCGGGCATCCAGGATTTTTTTCGAACGTTCCTCCTCAACGACTTCCTCCTTCAGACTCAGGGAGAGCCGTCCACCGGCTTTCATGGCGTCGCGCGCGTTGAGACACAGGTTGAGCAGCACCTGTTCCAGCAGCGTCTTATCGGCTTGGACCCAAGGCAGTGCCGGGGGTTGGACAAACTCCAACCGGATGCCCTCGCCCAGGCATTTATGGAGCATTGGCCGTTGGCTGGCCACCATGGCCGCCACGTCTAGGGGGCGCCGCTGCATCATCGACCTGCGGCCGAAGGCGAGCAACTGCTTGACGAGGTGAGCAGCACGGTGAGAGCCAGTCTCCGCCTCGCGCAATAAGGTGCTCCGCTCGGCGGGGTCAGGGGTCCGGTGGGCCAACTCCAGACTCATCAGGACCCCGGCCAGAATGTTGTTAAACTCATGAGCCACGCCGCCCGCCAGGCGGCCGATGGCTTCCGTCTTCTGCGCCTGGCGCAGTTGCTCCTCCATGCGTTTGCGTTCCGTAACATCCCGGCAGGATGCATACACGTTTCCATCCGGCAACCGGGTGCCATTCAATTCGACTGGCACCCGGGTCCCATCTTTGCGCTTGAGTTTCAGTTCGACCTGCACTTGTTTCTCCGCCCGGAGACGCTGCAGCACGCCTTGCACCAGGGATATTTCTGCGGGGGGAGTGACGTCCGGCATGCCCCGGGAGAGTAACTCCTCGCGCGTATAATCGAGCAACGTGGAGGCCGCTCGATTAACGTAAACATATTGGCCCTCGGGGGAGGCGATAAAGACCGCATCCGCCGCGTTGTCGAGGACACTGCGGAGTTTTTTCTCGCTCTCGGCAACCAGCAACGTCTGCCGCTCCAATTCACGAGTGCGCTCGGCGACCTTTTGTTCCAACTCGTCGAGCTTCATCTTGGCCTGCAGGTTCAAATCCCACTTGCGGGTGAGCGCATGGGCAAGCTGCTGGACTTCGATGTTGGCAAAGGGCTTCTTGAGGACGACGAGACTATCCGGCTCCCCGAGCCGGGCGCGTATTTCTTCCCAGGAGTAGTCGGAATAGGCAGTGCAGATCACGACCTGGAGGCGCGGGCAGATTTCCCAGAGATGGCTGATGGTCTCTATGCCATCCCAGCCCGGGGGCATCCGCACGTCGACAAAGGCCAGCGCGTAAGGCCGGTTCTCGGCGAGAGATTTTCGCACCAATTCCAGGGCCGCCTGGCCCTGCAGGGCGGAGTCCACTTCGAATCGCGCGGATTGATGGGCTGGTGGAACAGCGCCGAGGACTTGCTCGTCGAAATCGGCGGCGCCGGCTCCCAGCGCGCCCGGTTCCGGGCAGAGAATTTTGCGAAAGTCCCGGTGAACCGAAGGGGTGTCGTCCACCACCAGGATGCGATGGATACCGTGTTCAGGATGAGCGCTCATGGTTTTCTGCCTGTTTGTTTTCGCGGGCTGCGGGGGCGACTGGCAATTCGAGGATGAAACTGGCGCCCTGACCGGGGCCAGCGCTCTGTGCCGTAAGCGAGCCACCCAATTCCCTGGCCGCCAGCGCGCCGCTATGGAGGCCAAAGCCGTGGCCGTCCTTACGCGTGGTAAACCCGTGGTTGAAGATGCGCGTGAGATTCTCGGTGGCGATTCCCACGCCGTTGTCGGCCACTTCAATTCGGACCCGGCCCCCGGCGTGGCTGACGCGGAGGGCAATGCGTTTCGCGGGCCGGCCCGAGTCCTGGCAGGCATGTCTGGCATTGCGAATGAGGTTAATCAGGATCTGGAGGACCTTGTGTTTGTCCACCGTAATTTCCGGCAAATCCCCGGCATACTCCCGCTCGAACTCGGGGCCGTCCCAGACCTCGGCGCTGGCATCCACACGCAAGGAATTCTCGACCAATTCAATGGCACTCACCTTTTCCACGCAGCCGACGGCGCGGGCATAGGTTTGCTGCATGGCAACGATCTCGTTCACATGATCGACGTTGTTGCTCAGTTCCGAAACTTCCTGCAGGGCACCGGCGTGTTCCTCGGCCAGGCGCCGGGCCAGGTTCTCGAGAAAGCCAGGGATTTGCCTGCCACGCGAATCCGCCGTGAAGAAGCCGGCCAGGTCGCCTTCATGTTCGCGCAGCAGAGCGGCTGCCTTGGCAAGATTGCCCCCCACCCGGGACTTCCTGAGGTTGTCGGCCAGCAGACTGGCGGAGACGTTGATGCTGTTCAGCACATTGCCGACATTGTGCAGGACGCTGGTGGCGACTTCCGCCATGCCGGCCTGGCGCGTGACAATGAGCATCTCTTGATGGGCCTTTTCGACTTGAATTTCCATCCGTTTGCGCTCGGCAATCTCGGTTTCGAGCTGTTTTTCCGTGCGTTTGTGGTCCTCGATTTCGTTGTGCAGTTCCCGCGTTCGCCAGCCCACCTGCCGTCGCAACAGGACCACCCAGGCCAACGCCAGCGCCAGGCCCCCGCCGGCGCCGCCCAATGCCCAGAGCGTGTGCTGCGCCGTCCACCAGGGGGGGCGCTGCAGCACAATAATGTCGGCCGTTGAATTGATGTACAGTTCGAAGGCCGACACCGATTGTTCGAAATCCGGCGCGGTATCGCATTTGGCTTTGAGCACACCCACCGCGCGCAGACGGCTGCCAATGGGCAGGCCTGCCGCCGCCTTGTCCGGGAGTTGAATGAAGGCGGCAAACGTCTGTCGAGCCCCGTCTTGCTGCAGCGTCAGGACGAGAGCGGATTCAGTAGTGTTCCTGGCCAACAATACCGCCTCGACTGCCACACGAGTGGCATCATGGCGCGCTCCTTGGTTGGCCGCCTCACTCGTCAGCAGCCCAACGGTTCTGGGGGCCGGCAGATGCCCGCGCCCGATCCTGCGGACCAATGCTTCGACCAGCCTGACGGAGAACCCGTCGGCCTGGGCAACGCCGGCCACCTCGACTTCATCGCCGACTTGCGCCTCGACTTCGGCGGGGCCGGCCACGGACAGACCGTCCTCGCCGTTTTGGAGAAATAGCAGTTGCTGCGCCCGGCAGGTGACGACGCCGGAGGTCCTGACCATTCGATCCGGCTGATTCGAAGTGCCGGTTGGGCCGGAAAGGACCCGGCCGATCGGCATTAGCGGCAGAGCAAAAGGATCCTTGGGCACGGCGCTAACCACCTCCAAGCACTTGCTATATGGAGTGAGCAGGCGCAATCCCAATCGCTGGCCACGGTCGTTAAACACGGGCGAGCAAATTCCCCCCACGCGCACCAGGCTGCCCGGGAGCGATTGGTCCAGCTCCCTGGCCAGTTCATTCACCCAAACGATCACCTGGTTGCCGCCGACCCGCAGTGTCAATCGTTGGTTTTGTATGGCGCCGGCCACTCCTTCGAGTTCCACCCATTGGTCATCATCCTTGCCGGTCATAAGATAGTCCCAGGAATGCCGTCGTGGCTGCGGCAGTTTGCCGGGACCGAGCCATTTCACCGCCTCGGTGCAATACAAGCCGGCGTCTCGAACCATACCTTGCAGTTCCACGCAGGCCCCTTCCTGCCCCAGATGTGGAAACAGTCCGGCGTTAAGCTGGCCGTGGACTCGGAAATTTTCGGCGCCGCTTTGCAGGTAAAATTCATCCAATCCCATGTCGATGTAAGTGATGATCCCACGCATCCTCACCGGTTGGTCCTCCCCGGGCCGGGCGGTGGGAGGTTTGAGCGGCTGCTCCAGATCGGCCAGCGGTTCGCTGGCCATGCTCCTGGGTGGAGGCAGTTGCTGATCGCCGGCTAAGGCGAAGCTGACGCCGGCCGGCCCGGCAACCCAGATGTTTCCCGGCCCGAGCCGCCCGTGTTCATCCCACAACCGTTGAATCACCCCGCTCACGCGCACCGGGCAATCCAGCCACAATGGCAGTTCCAGCGAGGCTGGGTTCAACACCTGCGCTTCCCAACTCGTGCCGCTGCTGGCGTCGGTCAATCTCAACGTGGTGTAATCACGACTCCGGGCAACTGTCCTGGCCTGGCCCTCGATCACTCCCATGACCAAGTCTGACCGCGAATCCGGCCTCGCGCCAGCAGCGTTTGCCCCCCGGGCTGCCAACCAGCCGATGACCTCAACTCGGGGGCGAAGGATCCGCGACCGTTCCCCATCGAATTGCGCCTGGCCCGACACACGGAGGCGCGCGCCGGCCCGAATGGCGCCAGCCAGCACGGTCGGTTGCCCGGCAACCGCGCTGTCAAGGCCCGTCTCGAGGCGGTTCGTGCTGCCCGCCTGGGGCAGGATACAAATCTGCATCTCATTGGTGCTGATGACCAGCGGTTGAAAACCGGTCGAATCCAGAAATCCCAGAGCGCCCGACTGCGGGTCCCAGGACACGACCACCCCCTCCAGGCTGGCGCTCACCTTCTGCGGCCCCAGCACCCGGGCTTGCAGAAGGCGATCCAGGTTAACCACCGGGGTCGGGGTGTTGGACACATACTGCCATTCCAACCAACTGGAGAACCGGGTTGAGGCGTCGGCATGGTCCAGCCATTTCGTACGGCTGCTGCCATCGAAGGCCTTATCGACCGATTCCCAGTACCCGTTGGCGCCCTTGGCCGAGACCACCATCCCGCTGAGTCTCCCACCGTCCGCCGCCGCGTATAACGGCTCAATTTCGGCCAGTTGAACGGAGTTGGCCGTTTGGGGGCCAGACACCTCGTCAATCTGCAACCGGAATCGGCTGTAGGCAGCGGGACGCTCCAGACGGAACGCGCGCCTCTCGAAACGTCGCTCGAATACTTCGTTGGTGCGGACATCCAGCACGTCCCAAGTCTTGCCCCCATCGTTGGAACCGAGCAAGTGCCAGCCCCGGGGGTCGCGGTCCGGATAGTCGTTGGCGGAGGTCAAGGCGTAGCCGCTGAGGATCCGCGTGGTGCCCGCCCCCGGGTCCCCCAACCATCGGGCTTTGAATTGAGCCTCGGCCAGGCGATCCAGTTCCGCACGGCGAACCACCGGCAAGCCCTCCTCGGCGGGGACGCATCGCCATTGTAGATGGTTGGCCACCCCAGGGGACGTGGCCGAGAGCCACTTGGTCTTGGGTTCCCCGTCAAAGGCCTGGTCCGCCGTTTCCAATGGCGGATTCTCATCGTAACCCTCCACCACGAGGGTGCCAGCGCCCTCCTTTTCAGTATTGGCAAACCGGGGCTCCAGTTCGGCGATTTGCAGCGAGTAGCCCGCCTGGCGAACGGCCTCAATCTGCAAGCGATACAGGGTGTAAGCCGTCCGGTTCGTCACGGCAAAAACTCGGCGCTCAAAACGTCTCGAGAACAGTTCATCCCGCCGCTCATCCAGCAAACCCCAGCTCTTCCCATCGTCATTTGAACCGAGTAAACGCCAGGTGCGCGGATCTCTCTCGGGCGAGTTGTTCGCCGAGACCAAGGCATAGCCGGTCAGGATCCTGGGCATCCCGCCGTTTTTGGCCTTCAGGGCCGCCAGGATATGTGGACCCTTCTGGCTAAGACGGTCGCGGCTGCCTACCCGCCGAGCCAGGATGGTCAATTGGCTGAGATTGGTGGCCACCGTTTCCGATTCCATGGCGTACTCACATTGAATCCAGCAGCCGCCCGGCTTCCCGACACCGCTCCCCCGCCACCGCGTCTCGGGGAGGCCGTCGAAGGCGTTCTGAGGCAATCCATTTACCGGATGTTCCTCCGAAGCCGTGATTACTGGCTGGACTGCCGATTCGGCATAGCCTTCCACCAACGGCCCGATCAGTTCGATCTCCGCGAGCTCGACATCGCTCCGGATCGCAGGCCGCCCGTCGGTCGCGGAATCGGCCCAGGAGGCCCGATCGATCTGAAACCGATACAGGTTGTACGCTGTGCGGTTGCGGACTGAGAATGGCCGACGCTGCAAACTTCTAAACTCCTGATTGGTCTGCAGATCCAAAACTGTCCACGTTTGGCCGCGATCGTTAGACCCAAGCAAACGCCAGGCCGCCGGATAGCTTGCCTTCGAAAGTGATGGTATCGATGGTGTCGTAAACGCATACTGCGTCACGATGCGGGCCGGAACCGGGGAGGTGGGTTGCGCAAACACCGCCAGACATCCGGGAAGCCAAACCATGCCTGTCGCCGCAACCCACGCGAGGGCCGAAACACTGAACCTTATGAGCGTGAATTGCTTTGGATTTCTCCAGCTCAGCTTCATGGCTGTTTAGTTTAGTTTGTTTATTACCGGATCGGCAAGTGGATTCCGCAAGGTTGGCGCCCACAATTGCCCAGCGCTCGGCGGTCGTGCAATTACGCCTCCTACATTTAGACACGCAACGGCAATGCGTATGCTTCAGGCAGGTGTCGCCCCGGAAGTCATCGCGCTCTGGCTGGGCCATGAGAGTCCGGCCACTACTCATCTTTATATTGAGGCCGACATCACAATGAGGAAAAGGTTTAAAAGCATAACAAATCTCCTGTTGACAGAGAAAACAGTTTTAAGCCAAAAGACGATCTGCTCCGGTTCCGAGACAGCCTTTAAATTAGTTAGCGCCTATGCTCCTGGAGGGAGAGGGCCAGGGTGAGGGCGCGATTGTTTTCATTGCCGCTGGCACACCGGATCCCATGGCAGGGACGCCGCCAGGACCCTTGCCGAAATCAGGAACCTGCTTTTGGCCCGGTTTTTATGGACTCCCAGTGAGTCAACGGCTGGGCCGCATCAGGCGCCCCGCCGCTGGCCGAATAAATCCACATGCAGCCGGGGGCAGTAGCGGAAGCCCCGTTCCTTGCAGATTTCCACCAGGCGCAAGCCGCGCTGGCGCAAGGTGTCCGCGGTGACGCCTTCCGGCATGAGCAGGATCTTGTGCGGGGGGATGGCGCAATCCAGCTGCGCCGGAAGGGCCGTGATCTCGGCGAGATCCGGCTCTTCCACCACCACGAACTTCAGCTGCCAGGGATATTGGTCGATCCATTCCCGGAGGATCCCGGGCTGCCAGCGCAGCCGCTCGTGTTTCGCCCGCCACGCGGCGGGCAATTCGGTGCCCGGCGTGGAATTGTGGAGCTTGGGGCTGAGGGAAGCCAGGTCGCAGGCGATGCCGCCCGGAGGGATGGTGCCGGCCGTTTCAATGGTGATATGCCAGCCGCGCTGCCGCAGCGCCGCCGCCAGGTCGTGGATCCCTCTGGCCACCATGGGCTCGCCGCCGGTGAGGACGCAGTGCCGGGCGGGAAAAGCCTCCACCTGGCGCAGGATGCCGTCGATGGGCATTTCGGTTCCTTCCGGCTCCCAGGAGGCAAACCGGGTGTCGCACCAGGCGCAGCGCAGGTTGCAGCCAGTGGTGCGGATAAAGGCGGAAGGGACGCCGGCCAGCTCGCCCTCCCCCTGGATGGAATAAAAAATCTCGGAGATCAGCATCAGGCGGACTCCGCCGGCCTGGGCGGCAGCGGGGGCGTGGCGAGGTAGGTGGTGGGGTCCGGCAGGCCGGCCACGGTGAACGCCTCGCGCCGCTCGTTGCAGGTGCCGCAGGTGCCGCAATGGGCGGCGCCGCCTTTGTAGCAGGACCAGGTGCGCGCAAAATCGACGCCCAATTCGTGGCCCCGCCGCGCGATCTGGCCTTTGGTCATGGCGATGAACGGCCGCAGGATCTCAATGCCGGCATAGGTGCCCAGCCGGATGGCGTCGGCCATGGCGGTCATGAACGCCTCGCGGCAATCCGGGTAGATCGCGTGGTCGCCCGCGTGGGCGGCAATCACCAGCCCCTGCGCGCCGATGGACTCCGCGATGCCGCCCCCGATGGCCAGCAGGATGCCATTGCGGAAGGGGACCACGGTTTTTTTCATCGATTCTTCCTCGTAATGGCCGTCCGGGATGGTGCCGCCGGTTTTCAGGAGGTCGGACTTGAACAGCTGGCCCATGAAATCCAGCCGGATCACCCGGTGCGGGATGCCCAGGCTGCCACAGTGCCAGGCGGCCTGCGGGATTTCCCGGTGGTTGTGCTTGGAGCCATAGTCGAAGCTCAACGCCCCGGCGACCTCGTGGTTTTGCCGGGCATCATACAAGGCGGCCACGGAATCCATGCCGCCGCTCACTAGAACGACCACTTTCATTTTCATAAATGGGAATCTCCTGGGTTCGGATTATCGGGATACTCGGCCACCACGGTCAGCGCCAGGCCGCCCCGGGCGGCGAATTTGCCCCGCAGAATCATTCTCCGGGGCTGGCAGGCCTGGACCAGCGCGTCCAGGATGCGGTTGATGACCTCCTCGTTGAAGGAGGCCTCGTAGCGGTAGGAGGCCAGGTAAAATTTCAAGGACTTGGTTTCGACGCACAGCTCCCCGGGCAGGTAATCCAAGGTGATCTCGGCGAAATCGGGCTGGCCGGTCACCGGGCAAAGCGAGGTGAAGTCCGGGCAATCGATATGGATCCAATAATTGCGCCGCGCGTATTGGTTGGCGAAGGTTTCCAGCCTGGCCTCGGCGGGGGATTTGGGCAGACCGAACTCCGACTTCCCCAGCAGGGTCAAACCACCTGGACTCTTGGCCGTTTTCCTTTTCATTTTGACGGGCTAACTTCCAGTTTTTCCAAACGTTTGGCGAGCAAAAAGAAGGGCTTGGGAGAATCCAATATCCACCACCGCCGCCAGGTATTTGCTTGCTCCCCGGAGGGTTTATTGGCAGAGGAGGCGGGCATGGAGCGCATCCTGCTACCGCCAAGGCTAAAACCGGGTGATTTGATCGGCCTGATCTCCCCGGCGGGGCCGGTTTTGGACGAAGGCCGGATCGAACGAAGCGTGTGCTACCTGGAGGGCCTGGGCTACCGCACCCGGGTTGGCCGGCATGCCGCCAAAGTGCTGGGTTACCTGGCGGGCAGCGATGCCGAGCGGCTGGAGGATTTGCACGGGATGTTCCGGGATCCGGAAGTCAAAGCGGTGTTCTGCATCCGCGGCGGTTACGGCACTTCCCGGCTGCTGCCCCTGCTGGATTTCCCGCTGTTCGCCAGCCAGCCCAAAATCCTCACCGGGTTCAGCGACATCACCGCGCTGCAGCTGGCGCTATGGAAGCAATGCCGGCTGGTGACCTTCCACGGGCCTGTGGCCGGCGCGGAGCTGCATGCGGCGATCGACCCGCTGACCGAAGCCTCCTTTTGGAATCTCCTGACCAATCCGGCCACCCGGCAGCTGATCGATTTGACCCGTGAAAAGGTGGAGGTGCTGCACGACGGCCGCGCCTGCGGACGCCTGCTGGGGGGCAATCTGTCCCTGGTTGCCAGCCTGCTGGGGACCCGCTGGCTGCCGGATTTCCGCCGGAGCCTGTTGTTCCTGGAGGAAGTCGATGAGGCGCCTTACCGGGTGGACCGCCTGCTGGCGCACCTGGCCAACGCAGGCCTCCTGCCCCAAATCAACGGCCTGCTCACCGGCCAGTTTACCCGCTGCGAACCGCCGCCTAACAAACCATCCTTCACCGTGCCGGACCTCCTGGCGGAGCAAGCCTCCCGGCTGGGCAAACCGTTCCTGGCCAGCCTGCCCTTCGGGCATATTCCCCGGAAGATCACCCTGCCCATCGGAGTCCGGGCCACCTTGGATGCCGGGGCACGCACGGTGCGTTTGGAACACCCCGTGGTGCAGTAGGCCACGGCCGACGGGGGGCCATAAACCCCATAAAACATGGCGGCGGGACGGTTTTTCCCCTGCTGCCGCCTTTCTGGCACAAACAATGCTTGATGGTAAGGGGTTATTGGCTGGCCATGGAGGCTGCCAGATTGGCTCGTCCGCGTTGGCGGGGGTGGTGATCGGCCGGTTTGCACCTCACGGAAACGGTCTTGCATAAGCCAAATGGTGCAAATAACTTGTAATACAGATCAAGATTGAGTGAAAAGCGTCCCAACACAGCGAGCCGCGAAGGGTAAGGAGGCCGTCAAAGCCTTTACCTTGATTGAATTGCTGGTGGTCATGTCCATCATCATGATGCTTGCGAGCATGATGCTTCCCTCCTTGAGCCGGGCCAAGGAAAAGGCCAAGACGATCACCTGCGTGAATAATTTACGCCAATTGGGGCTGGGCTTGCGCATGTATGTGGATGATCGCAACAGCAAATTCCCCCCCAGCCGGGTTTATGACGCATTGGATCAGCGCTGGAAAAGCCTGCGTCCCGCCTTGGGGGGCTTCGATCCCCAGCCGGAATACAGCCCGTATTTTCCCCCGGAACGGCTGCGTCCGTTGAACGCTTACGTGGCGGCGGGGCAGGTTTACCGCTGCCCGGTGGATCGCGGGCAGCGCCGCCTGGTCTGCCCGGAAATAACCCCCAAGCGTCCGAATTTCAACGCCGCCGGCTGCAGCTACCAATACAACTCCGGGAGCCTCGCCGTGCTGCAGAACGGGGGCTTCAGGAAGGGCGTGGAGGATGCCGGCGCCGGCCTGGCCGAAAAGCCTGATAGCTGGGTACCAGTGCCGTCCAAATACATTCTGATGCACGAACCGCCCGCCCGGATGTACGGGTGCCTGACCCATGGCCCGGAATGGTATCAATGGCACTATGCACGCGGCCCGAGCGACATTGAAGATCCCACCATCGCCCGCCGGGATTTTATCTCCCCCACCCTGTTCGTGGATGGGCATTCAGCGGTCCTCAATTTCTCCAAATCCCTCGCCGGCGATCCTTACTACCCCTACGAAGACACCCGTGACTGGACTTGGTATAAATCCCGTCCGAAAAAAGAAAAGTAAGCCGCTCCACCATGAGTGCCACCCACGACATCCAAGTGCCGATCATCCACCTGGCCGAGTGCCACCAGCGCTTGGGGCAGATCCTGGCCGCGGCCGGCCTGAACCCCACCCAGCTCAACGACCTGTTTAACCAGGCCATCCGCCTGGAATGCGCCATCTGCAGCCTGCCGCTGAGCGCCAGTGAACTGGGCCTGCTGGCGGTGGGTGGCGCCTCGGCCATCGCCTCCAGCCCCAAGCTGCAGCGCCTGCATTTGGGCGACTGCGCCCGCACGGGCTGCAACTCCAGGTTTTACATGCTCCGGTGCAGCGATGTCAGTGGGGTCAACTGGGAAGCTGTCCTCCAGGAATACCTGCGCCCCGCCCCAGTGGAAACGGCCGAATACCAAACCGCCCTGGCGGCGCCAGGATCAGGCAAGGCCAGGTTCTGGCTCAACGTGGCCGCCGTGCTCGCCTTTTTCCTGATCTGCGGAATTGGCTGGCGCCTTTACACCGGCCAATCCATTCCCGTCCTCCAGCCCAAGCACAAATTCAGCCTGGACCCCAAATCCGTGGAGGAAGCCAAACCGGAAGCCGAATCCGCCGGCGGCGGCAAATTCACCATCGATCCGGCTTCCGTTTCCAAGACCAACCGCTAGCGCGCCTCCCCACCCAGGTGCCGGGGTGCTGACCGCCTGGCGGGTATAATGAAACAACCCCCTTGGGCGGAGTTCCCCCCGTTTTGCACGGGGAAAACACCGCCCAAGGGGGTTGAGTGGGCTGGATTAATTGCCCCGGGCAGTGGCAGGACACCTGGCCCGGAGCATTATTTATGTTCAGTGGTCTATTTGGCTTTGGGCTCGATGGCCTTTTTGGCTTCGCCAGCCAGTTTGTGGGTGGGATTCAGGCTCAGGGCTTTTTGCAGGGTGGCATTGGCCTCGGCATCCTTTTGTTTGAACTGGGCCAGGCCCAGGCAGTAGAGCAGATCGGCGTCATTGGGCAATTTGGGCAGGGCCTCCTTGAGCAGCAGGATGGCGTAGGACTGCTCGTTGCGGCGATAGCAGATTTTTCCCAAAGCTGCCGCCAGCTCGGCATCCTGCGGCATGGTTTCACGGGCTTTGACGGCCAATTCGCGGGCCCGGGCATCCTCGGTCTCCAGGCCGGCCAGCAGCACGGCGAGGTCGCGCATGGCGGGCACAAACAAGGGGTATTTCTGGAGCGCCAACTCATAAGCCTGGCGGGCCGCGGTGGTATTGGTTTGGAGGAGGTATTGCCGGGCGGCCACCATGATGGCCGGAACCTCGCCCGCCTGCACCAGTTGGTTGATTTGAGCGGCGGATTGGGAAATGCGGGCCGGATTATCGACCAGGGCCACCAGATTGGTGAATTTGCGGGCTTCTTCCAGCACCGCGGCATTGGTGGATTGCAGCGCCGTCTGCATGGCAGCCACGGCTTCGGGGACCCGTCCCACACTGTAAAGTGCCCAGGCGAAATCATAAAATACCTGGGGATCGGTGGGTGACTTGCGGGCGCTCTCCTCCAGCATTCCGGCCGCCAAGCGGTAGTCGCCCACCCGGAAGGCCGCCTGGCCCAAAACATGGGCCGCCTGAGGATTGTCAGGGGCGAGCTCGCGCGCTTTCCGGGCCCATTCCAGGGCGGATTTGGGATTGTTCGATTTTCCGAGGTAAACCCGGGCCAAGCTGAGCATCGTGGAGGAATCCCGCGGATTGATATCGAGGAGCTTCTGGTAATGAGCGGCGGCTTTATCCACCTCGCCGGAGTTTTCATAAGCGGCCGCCAGGCGGCGCAGCAACAGCGGGTTTTTCGGCTGCTGGGCCAGCTGTTTCTCCAGCCCGGCGACGGAGCCGGAATCCCCCGGGGCAGCGCCCGCATCCAGGGAGGCCAGGGATTTCACCGCTTCCTCCCGGCCCGGGAACGAATCGGGAGATTGCAAGGCCTCCTTCAAAATAGTGCGCGCCTCCTTTTCATGGCCCAGCATGAAATGGGCCATACCCAGGTGGTAAAGAATTTCCGGCTCCGGCGGTCGGTTGCGGATGTTTTTCTCCTGCTCCGTCGTGCGGGTCTGCACGCTTTCCTGGAGCAAATTCAAAGCCCCCTCGAAATCCCCGCGTTTGTAAAGAATCCAGCCCAGGGTGTCCGCAATGGCCGGATCCTGCGGAGCAGTCTGGCGGGCGCGTTGGGCAAAGCCGTGGGCATCTTCCAGGCGGTTTAAATGCTCCGAGCAGAGGTAGGCCAGGTTGTTGAGCACTACGACGTTGGTGGATTGAACCTTCAGCAGGGCTTCGTAGTTATCTGCGGCTTCCTTGAATTTGCCCATGTTTTCAAAAACCATGGCTTTCAAAATCAAAGCGCCGCGGTCTTGGGGATTCTTGGCCAATAATTGGTCCATGTTGCCGATGGCCTCCTGCTGGCGCTGGGTACCCACATAAAGACGGGCCAGCATGACATAGGCATTGCGGGCATTCGGTCCGAGTTCTTTTTCATCCGCAACCGCCTGTTTCAAAACAGCCTCAGCCTGGTTGGTTTGCTTCTGCCGCAAATAAAGCTGGGCGAGCATGGTGTAGGCATTGATCACCTCCGGGCCCAACTCCTTCTTACGCTCCAAGGCTTGTTTGAGAATGGCTTCAGCCTGGTTGGTGTTTTGCTGGCTGAAATACAACTGGGAAAGCAGGAAGTAGGCGTTGCGCACCTCGGGCCCCAGGTCTTTTTCATCGGCAATGGCTTTTTTCAACACCGCTTCTGCTTGGGCGGAATTGGTCTGCGCCAGATACACCTGGGCCAGGAGCATGCGGAGGGCGGCGATCTTGGGATCCTTTTGCATGCGCTGCTCAATGCGCTGCTGGGCGGCGGCGGGATTCTTATCCTGCAGATCGAGATTGACCAGCTGGGTCAAAACATCGAGATCGCCGGGCGCCAATTCACGTGCTTTTTCAAAGGCCTGGCGGGCCTCGGCATTTTTATTTTGCTGGCGCAGCACGGTGCCCAGCAGGAATGGCGCCCGGGAATTGGTGGGCGATTGCTGGGCGATCTGGCGGTACAGGCTGGCGGCTTCGTCCCAGGAACGTTGAACACGGCAGGCATCGGCCAGCGAGAAATAGGCGCGCTGCAGTTTGGGGAAACGCTGGATCAGGTCGCGCAAGGAATTGATCGCGGCGGGTGCGTTGCCGCGGCGGAGGTTCAGGTCGGCCTGGAGCAGGGCGGCCTCCACCAGGTTGGGATCGAGCGAGAGGCATTGATCCAGGCTGCTCAACGCTTTGGGGAGATCCTCGTTCAACAAATAAGCCATGGCCAGGCGGTATTTGAGGGCGGCATCCCTGGGCCAGGTGGTACTCAGTTTTTCCAAGCCGGCCAGAGCTCCCTTGAGATCCCCCTTGCTCAATAGGACTTGGGCCTGGAGGTTTTGGGCGGCGTAATTGCGCGGATCCTGCGCCAGCACGCGCTTGACGATCTTCTCGCATTCCTCGGTTTTTTTCAGCGAGAGGTTGACCTCGGCCAGCTGGATCGCAGCGGGAACAAAGTCGGGCGCCTTGGAATTCAGATCCTCCAGGATGGCCCGGGCCTCCTCCGGCTGGGAATTTTTCAATTTAAAATCGGCCAGGCGCAGGCGGGCGGCCGAGCGCAGCGGCGAGAGGTCCGCCGCAATTTTATACTCGGCCTCAGCCTCCTTGAGATCCTTCTGAACCCCAGCTGCCTTGAGATCATTCTGCAGCACCAACAGGTTGGCCAGCGCCAGGTGCGCAGAAATGGAATTGGTTTCCCGGGCGACGGCGGCGCGGAACTCCGCCTCCGCACCCTTGACATCCCGCTCCCGCAAAAGGAAAGCGCCCTCAGCCACAAGGAAAGCGGCTTTGTCACCGGATTTTTGGCGATTGGCATTCAACAACTTCCTGGCCGCAGCGACTTCATTGGAGGTGCGGCAAGTCTCCACCAGGAAATAGATGGCTTCGTCGAACGCCGGAGCTTTGGCCAGGATATTGGTGAGCAGGAGGCCGGCTTCGTTGGTGCGGTTACCCAGCCAGAGCAGGCGCGCCCACTTGAGGCCGGCATCCAAGTCATCGGGGTTCGCTTTCCAGGCGCTGCCGATGAAAGGCGCCGCCCGCTCGATCAGCCCCTGCTCATAAAAGATCTGGCCGAACCGCCGGATGGCGTTGGTGTTCCGGGGATCCAAGCTCAACACGTTGCGGAAATTGATTTCCGCCCGGACGTAATCTCCCGCCTGGAAATTGCGCTCGCCTTCCTGGTTGTGTTTTTCCGCCCGGGCGCGCTTGGAACAGCCGGTGAGGGTGCAAGCGAGGGCGAACACGCCCAGCCCAATAATGAAGTGCCGGAATTTATTGAACATATGGTTAATTTTGCCGATTACGATGTTTTAGCCAGCCGTTTTTGCTCCCGCCTGCGCAGCCAGATCATGAACAGGAAGAGCGGAATCAGAGAGAGTGCAAAAAAGAATGGCCCGCCGCGCTTATGGATCACGGAATGGATCATTTCCGGGCTGATGTGCACACAGAGCATGGAGATGACCCATACGCGAAAGCCATTGCGCAGGACGCCCAAGGGCAGGATGACCAAGGCCAGCGCCGCCCGGCTGCCAGCGGATCGCAAGAACAACTGACCGGCCACCAGGCTGGTGATGAACAGCACGTAGCTGGACCGGATGCCGCTGCATTCCTCGGCCACCTGGATGGTGATGCCCGGCAGGACAAAATTCACGCCCTCCCGGTACAGGGTCGTTTGCGACAGCAGGAAAAAGAGATTGGCGGCCTCGGCAGAGGCATATTGGGAGGCGATTTCCAAGCCCTTGGTGAGGGATCCGGGCATCGGCACCATGAAGATCAGAAAGGCCATGCCGAAGGCCAAGGGTTTGACGCGCCCCGCGCCAAAAACGCCCCACGCCGCGGCGTTCACGAAGCAGACCAGGGCAAAGAGGGTGAGCGACAGGTAGTCATTCTGGCTCAAGCCCCCCCCGGCACGCAGTATTCCCCACAAACCCAGGGCGGCCAGACCCAGCAGGCCCGCAACAACCGCCCCAAGTCGGGAATCTGAACCTTCCCGGGGGACTTTATGCCACTGGATATAAACCAGGTATCCGCTGATGAACGGGATGAGGATGGTATGCGAATGGAGGTCGTGCTTGAGGGCAAAACTGGCCAAGTCAACCAGCGGTTTGATAAAAGCCAGCGCCAGGAGGCCTGCCAGAACCAAAAACTTGCGGTAGAGCCCGCGGATTGCGTCCTCGGCCAGCCAGGGATTTTTACTGCTGTCTTCCATACAAAAACAAAATCCGCAGCCTGTGCAGAACAGGCAGATCAATAAAACCAAGCGATTACGAATCCGCGCAGTTCCCGCAAGCTGCGGATTTTACGTGATATTACTACTAAACTAATCCCTAGATCAAGGCCTTTTTAAAAAAAGCTGCCATAAACTCCGGATCGGGATGTCCCCAAAACATCCACTTACGCCTTCCACACCGTGCCGGTGCGGGTATGGACCCTGGCCATGGCGTTGCGGGTATCGATGATGCAGCCGGCCCAGTCTGCCAGTTGCTGGTAATTGACGCTGTCGTGGTGGGTGGCGATGAGGATGGCGTCGAAACCGCGGACCACGGATTCGTTCCAAGCCACCGAGCGCGTGCCGGCCCAGTGGGGATGCTCGCGCGTGGGGCGGATCACCGGCACGTAGGGATCGTAATAGGCCACCTCGGCGCCGCGGTGCCTGAGGAGATCCAGCAGGATGTAACTGGGGGATTCGCGGTCGTCGTCCACGTTGGGTTTGTAGGCGAGGCCGAGCAGGAGAACCCGGCTGCCGTTCACCGGCTTGCGGTGGTGGTTCAGCGCCTCCGCCACGCGGTTGACCACGAATTCCGGCATGGAGGTATTCACCTCGCCCGCCAGCTCAATGAACCGGGTGTTTTGGCCGTATTCGCGGGCTTTCCAAGTGAGGTAGAAGGGATCGATGGGAATGCAGTGCCCGCCCAACCCGGGGCCGGGATAAAACGGCATGTAGCCGAATGGCTTGGTTTTGGCGGCGTTGATGACCTCCCATACGTCGATACCCATGGCGCCGTAAACCATTTTGAGCTCATTCACCAGGGCGATGTTGACCCCGCGGAAGATGTTTTCCAACAATTTGGTGGCCTCCGCAGCCCGGCAGGAGGAGACCGGCACGATGGTGCGTATGGCCCGGCCGTAGAGGGCTTTGGCCTTTTCCAGGCAGGCAGGTGTGAAGCCGCCCACCACTTTGGGGATCTCCGCCACCTTGCTCTGGGGATTGCCCGGATCTTCGCGCTCGGGGGAGAAGGCCAGGTGGAAATCAATCCCCGCCTTCAGGCCGCTGCCTTTTTCCAACACTTCGCGGAGGTCTTCGTCGGTGGTGCCCGGGTAAGTGGTGGATTCCAGCACCACCAGGATGCCCTGGTGCAGATGCGGAGCGATGGCTTCGCCGGTTTTGATGATGTAGGAGATATCCGGCTCGCGGTTTTTGTTCAAGGGTGTGGGCACGCAGATGATCACGGCTTCCACTTCCTTGACGCGGCTGAAATCAGTGGAGGCGGAGAAGGCCCCGGCCTTCACCTGGGCTTCGATGGCGGAGGATTCGATGTGCTTGATGTAGCTCTTGCCCTGGTTGATGGCCTCAATCTTGGCCGGATCAATATCCAGCCCCAGCACGCTCAAGCCGGAGCACGCGTATTGGAGCGACAGCGGCAAGCCTACGTAACCCAATCCAACGATGGCGATTTTCATATGCGTTTCTTAATGATTAATGATCGATATGCGGTGTGGTTGTTAATGGTTGTTAAAATTCCAGACAGCAGATGAAAAAAAGGCCTGCACATTAACCAGCCGGAGATCCTGCACTCCATCGCTGGCTAGCGTTTCCCACCCGCGGTGGTGACTTGCTTCACCCAGTCCTGGTGGTCCAGGTACCATTTCACGGTTTCGCGGATGCCTTGGGCGAAGGTGTGAGCCGGCACCCAGCCCAGCTGTTGCTGAATCTTGGAGGCGTCGATGGCGTAGCGGCGGTCATGGCCGGGCCGGTCTTTCACAAAGGAGATCAGCTGGCGGGAATGGCCGCCCAGGTCCGGGCGGAATTCATCGGCGAGGTCGCAGATCAATTCCACGATCCGCAGGTTGGGCATTTCATTGTGTCCGCCGATGTTGTAGGTCTCGCCATTGGCGCCCTGCCGCAGCACCTGCCAGAGCGCCTCGGCGTGGTCCCGCACGTAGAGCCAGTCGCGCACGTTCATGCCGTCGCCATACACCGGGATGGGCTTGCGCGCGAGCACGCTCTGGATCACCACGGGGATCAACTTCTCCGGGAACTGGTAGGGGCCGTAGTTGTTTGAGCAATTGGTGATCACGGCGGGGAGCCCATAGGTGTGGTGATACGCCCGCACCAGCATGTCGCTGGAAGCTTTGCTGGCGGAGTAGGGCGAATTGGGCGCGTAAGGGGTGGTCTCCGTGAAAAAGCCCTCCGGCCCCAGGCTGCCGTAAACTTCATCGGTGGACACATGGTGGAAGCGGTGGTTCTGGAGATCCCCCTTCCAGGCCGCCCGGCAGGCCTCCAGCAAATGGAAGGTGCCCACGATATTGGTGTGGATGAAATCCCCAGGCCCAAGGATGGAGCGGTCCACGTGGGACTCCGCCGCCAGATGCATCACGTGGGTGACCTGGTGCCGCTGAAACACGCCCATAACCGCCGCCGCATCCCGGAGATCGGTTTTCTCGAAAACGTATTTCGGATGGCCCGCCACGGCCTGCAGGTTCTCCAGATGCCCGGCATAAGTCAGGCAATCCAGGTTCACCAATTTCCCCACTGCCGGGTCATCGATAACCCGCTGGACCAGGTTGGACCCAATGAATCCCGCGCCGCCTGTGATTAACAACACCATAAATCGAACCGTTGATTACCTCGACCGATACACCATTCCTTAACCCGTTGTTGGAACCACTTTTTCACCACTTACTAATTCATAACCGCAGCCGCAAGGGCATTGGGTTCGGCTGCCTTGGGCGAAGTCCAACTTCCCGCCGCAAGCGCATAGCCAGCCGCTCAACCGGGCCGGATTGCCGCGTACCAGCCCGTAGTCCGGGACGCTCCGGGTCACCACGGCGCCGGCACCGACCATGGCCCACTCGCCAATAACCAAGCCGGGCAGGATGGTGGCATTGGCGCCAATGGAGGCCCCCCGTTTCAACTGGGTTTGGAGGAAGGCAGCGGGGTATTTCTTGCTCCGGGGGGAGGGATCGTTGGCGAAGGTGGCGTTGGGTCCGATGAAGCAGTCATCCGCCACGCGCAGGCCGTCCCATAGCTGCACCCCGCATTTGATGGTCACGCGGTTCCCCACCACCACGTCGTTCTCAACGAAAACGCCGTCGCAAATGTTACACTCCTCCCCAATCACCGCGCCCGGCAAAATATGCGCAAAAGCCCAGACCCGGGTGGCGCTCCCGATCCGCGCCCCCTTTTCGACGATCGCATTCTGATGGTAAAACACCTCAGCGTTCATGCTGCTTTCGGCCTTATCAAACTAACCATTAAACCTAAATTATGAAGGGCCCTCTGCCCTCCGACCTCGCTTTCCCCCCGCTCCCCGCTCTTTCTTTCCGCTCCTTTCCGACCTCCGCGCTCTTTCTTTCCGACCTCTGCCCTCTGCCCTCCGACCTCGCTTTTCCCCCCGCTCCCCGCTCTCCGCTCCAGGCTCCGCGCTCCGCGCTCCCTGCCCTCCGCCCTCCGCCCTCTGACCTCTGTTTTCTGCTCTCCGCTCCAGGCTCCAAGCTCCGCCCTCGAACTTCCCACCTCGCTTTTCCGACCTCTGCCCTCTGCCCTCCGACCTCGCTTTTTCCCCCGCTCTCCGCTCTCCGCTCTCCGCTCCAAGCTCCACGCTCCGCGCTCTAAGCTCCCCGCTCTCCTAAAAATAATCAAAATATCCTTCAATGATCTAGATAAAACAAAAATTGGGGAGTTATTTAACAATGCACAAAGCAAGCACAAAATGACCACCACATCATTTGCCATTAATCATGGCGACATGACAACAGATAATGTACTAATATCTCAGGAAGGAACAGGCTGTCTAATCGACTTAAAAACCCATGCATCTTCAATCTACAACGATCTTGCCCTGATAATTATTCACCCTGATACTTTTCGAATTCAAGTTTTAAGTAGAGGGTTATTTTTTTCAAAAAATAACAGAATAGAAT
>CAIMWS010000030.1 GCA_903845125.1 uncultured Verrucomicrobiota bacterium | reverse complement strand
TGATGTCACTGACCGCAGTGCTATTCACCGTGATATATATCGCCTCAAAGTTTGTTTCAATGTTCGGCGAGACAAAGAACGTTAGCGGATCTGGAGCACTTCTGTTTCTCGTGTCGTCGCTAGGTCTCACTTTTGGCGTGATACTGAGCCGGACATTTTCAACAAGGTAGAGAGTAATCTCTCGCAGATTGGGATGAACCACTAATAATGAAAGGGAGTTATGGATACCATCACGAGTGAACAAGCCGGAAGCCACTGCAAACAAGAACAATCTTTCTGGCCCCCGTTTTTCCTGTGCCTCTTTCCTGGCTGGCTCGGAGCCCATCGGTTCTATGCCGGGAAATTCAAGAGCGGTGCCATCCAGTTGGTAACGCTAGGCGGACTTGGATTTTGGGCGCTGTTTGACCTGATTATGCTCCTCACCAGCAAGTTCACGTCGGCTGGCGGTATAGTTTACCGGAACCCAAAGCCGAAAGTGGCGTGGGGAATAGCTGTGGTCGTCTTGGTGATTGGTTTGGCCTCGAGAAGTGGTGATTCTGGTTCAAGACCTTCAGGTGGCAGTAGTTCCAGGTCAACTTCATCCCCCAAAAAGGACTTCAGACCCGAAGGGCTCTATGCTGGTCAGGACAAGTTTGGATTCGGTGTGACCTTGCGACTGAATAGCAATGGTAAGTTCTTACTAGAATCTCCTCAATTCTCCGATGGACCAAAAGTTGGAGACTGGAGTGTGAATGGAGACAGGCTTAAGATGTTCTTGAGTGGCGAATCTGTTGGAAATGGTTACTTTACAGAACAAGGTAACATCAATATGGACGGCACAATGCTTCGCAGGCAGTGATGCAGCCCTACTCGCACAACTACTGCCTAACCGAGGGAATCAAGATGAACAAAGGCGAGAAGACTCCCCAGGCCGACAAGGCTCCTGCGGCGAAGAAAGCGACGCCCAAGTGGAAGGTCGTGCTAGGGGTTATCGTTGCGATATTTCTGGTAATTGGAATAGTCAACCACGAGAGCGGTCTTGATGGCGATTGGGTCAAGTCCCAAGGCCTGCCTCGTGGCTATGACCACGTCGGGGTGAACATCAATGGCTCCAGAGTGATTACGATAATCCAAATCGGCCCAGCGATTCTCATACATTCTGGAGAGATTCTGCCGAAGAAAAGCGAAGAGGAGGGAGGCAAGAAGCTCACCATGCTCGCAACTGTAAAAGTAACCTCCAAAGGCGTGAACGGTCTGGAGGATCGAGTTCTGAACGACGCCTTGGATGTCCTGATCACGTTCCACAGGGGGGAAAAATCCTACGACGATACAATTGACTACTTTATCAAAGGCGAGAAGACCGACCCTGTTTCCTTCGACGGACTCCACCGCAAATAGCGGGTACATCATAGCTGGTGACAAGCGAGCAAGCGCACCACTTGGTTTCCCCTCCCAAAGAAGCCGTGGGTGGTGTGGGAGGTGTTGTTGGACTTGAGGTAGAAACCCAGCATCCGTCCGGTCCGGTCGAAGACCTGAATCTGGTGGATTGTCTCAAGGGTGTAGCCGATCAGCCGGTTGTTCCGGTCAAAGATGTTCGTCTTCATGGGGCCAGCATTCGGTTCAGGGATTCGAATTCGTGTTCCAAGGTTTCCCTCTCCGTCTTGAAGCCCTTGGTGGTGGTGACGGGCTCCCCGTAGTCGTTCGATGGAACGAAGAGGGTGGCGAACCGCCCAGCGTTCAATGTCCTCGGCCATTGGGCGGCAAGGCGACCTCATTGGTTTGTGCTCCCGGCCGGAGGAAGGCAGGATGTTCGAATCCTCCCGAAAATACAACTTTTCCCCAAAAATCCCCAAAACTCCCGTAATCACTCCGCTGCCACCCGCTGGCGGATGCTCCTTTGGATCGGGCAAAGTAAGGGGGGCGGCCATGGGGGCAGTTTTGCGCTTTGCCTCCGGGATGGACTTTCACATGCAGGGCGTATTCCCGATCCTCGGGAGGAGAGGGCCAGGGTGCGGAGGAACCGCAGGGGTTGCAGGCGTTCCCTTTAGCGGGCAGCAGGTTCCAAAGAATGCCCCGTTCCGGATCCGAAATGGGGGATGCGCAGGGGCCCATTGCCGGATGGTTTGTCATGGATCAGGCGGAATGGGGCAATCCCCTGCGGGCGCCGGGCAAGGAGGCTTATGCCCGTTCCGGATTCAGGCTGGCCGGGCAGCCGCATCCGCATCGGCGGATGGTTTGGAGGCCGGCTCCGACTGGCCCGCGAAATTGGCGCATTCGACCTTGATGTAATGAAGCACCACGGGGGCCAGGATCATGCCGGGGATGCCCATCAGTCGTTCGCCCACCACCAGGCCGATCAACGTCAGCCACATGGGGTTCTTGATGCGCTGGCCGATGATGGTGCTGTTCAGGAAGTATTCCATTTTGTGGATCACGATCAAAAAGATCAACGCCACCAGGGCGGTTTTGGGGGAGATGGTAAAGCCTACGCCGACGATCAAGGTGTTGCTGCATAGATTGCCGATGATGGGGAGCAGGCCAAAGAGGAAGGTCAGAACCAGGATCACCGTCACCCACGGGAAACCTGCCACATTCAGGAACACGGAGGTGGCCGCCGTGTTGATCAAAGAGATGACGATCTGCGCCCCCATCACCACGGCGAAACTCTGGTAAAACAGTTGAAAGCGCCGGCTCAACTCCCGGGTAACCTGGACATAGAGGTTGCCCGCTTTGCCATGAGGATCCCCTTCAATCAGGAAGCCAGTGCCGGTGAAAATGCTGGCGGCCACCACCAGGGCAATGATGACCAGCGCCAATTGGACACCCACCTGGCGCGTGTAGCGCCCGACGTTGGCAATCTTGTCCTTGGCCTCGGTCAAGGCCAGGGACTTGAGGCTCGCGTAATCGGTGAAGGGCAGTTCGACGTTTTGTTTTTCCGCATACTCCACGACGGCCGGAATGGTGGTATCAATGATTTTGGGCAGCACCACGTAGGCCTGGCGGGAAAAATAAAACAGGCCCAGCCCAATCAGGGCGATCACCAGGACATACAGCGACATGGCGATGCATTTACGCTGGTGGAAATTAAAGAGGTTCAGCGCGAAGAACCCAAACAGGGAGGTCAGCAACAGCGTGGCCATCTGCAGCCACCCCGCCATTACCAGCACCAGGGCCATGATGACGTAGGAAATGCGCAGCGGCATGTTCACAGGATTATTCCGATTCAAGCTTAACACGTGGCTCGACTTTAAATCCGCCATCGGGGGCAGGCAAATCCTTTATTTCCGGGGCGCACTTCATCCACCGCCAGGCCGGGCGGTTCAAAATCAAGACCGGCGGGCCCCCAACCAGCAGCGGGTTATATCTGTGGGGCGTCCATCGCGCCCGGTGGGCGCCCCTAAAAAAACTCCGTCAGTGAGAGCTGGGCTTGAGCCGCAAGACGGTCACCGAATTGCCCGGCAAACCGACTTTGAAGGGGATGTTGGCGGTGGTGATGGTATGGGAAACCGGCGCGACCTTGGTGGGTTCGGCGATCGTATTTTCATCGGTGGGTTTGGCGGAAGTCAGCACCCAAGCGGTGGCGGAAGGTTCCAGGGCGGATATGCCCGGCAAATCGATGGAGGTTTCCAGGTGGGTGGTGGACACATTCACCAATTTCACCACCACGTCGCCCGAGGTTTTGACCCGGCTGGCCACCGCATAGAGCGGCTTGGGCTGGGTAATCTTCGGCAGGGTGAAGGTGGTTTCGTCGATCAAATTGCCGTCCAGGAAACACCGGAGGTTCCGGCCGCGGCACTCGATACGGATATCATACCAGCGATTGGTTTCGATGCGGCCAGTTTTCGGATTGCCGATTTGGCGTTTGCCGCCCGCGTCACAACGCTCCAGGGCGTGGCGGCTGTTGCCCCATCCACCCAGGTTCCACCAGATCCAATGGTTGTCATCCTGGACCTGGAAAAGGATCAGGAACCCCTCGGCGCCGCTCAACTTGCGGGCCTTCAGGGAGAAGGTGTAATCCTTCCATTGCGGGTTGCCCTTCACCAGGCGGAAATCGGCCCCCGCCTGCGATTGCTTGATCACCCCCTCGGAGAGGGACCAATTCCCACCCGCGCCCTGGGGCGTCCAATCGGCCAATTGAGACTCTTTGGAGGTTTCAAAAAGCACGGTGTCATCGGTGGTCAGGCGCAAATCCTTGTATTCGGCCTGGGTTTCCCAGGTGCCCACCCCCACGCCATTCAACAAGGGAGGCGGGGGGGGAAGGGTTTCAAAGGTCAGCTCGGCGGGCAGCACAAAATCGCCCCGGTTCTCGCTGAACATCTTTTGGACATGGTAGGAGGGAATGCCGTAGGCGTGCGCGCTGTCAAAATTGATCAGGTCGGGATTCCATTTCTTGTAATTCACGTTGGCAAACAGCGGCGCGTAAGAAGCCAGGACGACCA
The DNA here is from genome assembly GCA_903845125.1 of uncultured Verrucomicrobiota bacterium. Taxonomy (GTDB): domain Bacteria; phylum Verrucomicrobiota; class Verrucomicrobiia; order Limisphaerales; family UBA1319; genus CAIMWS01. Next base: position 34,121 of record CAIMWS010000030.1, on the reverse strand, counting down.
CGTCCGAATTACGCTCCATGCCGGTCATGAAGGCGGCCTCGCCAATGGCGGCGCGGAGGTTGCCCTGGCCGCAGCCGGAGGTGACGGCGTATTCGCCCACATATATCTTGGGTCCGTGGCGGTCATACGTGTCATAGCGATGGGCTTGGTTGATGAAAAACTCCGGGTTGTTGTAATAATGTTCATCAATGATTTCGATCGGCCGGTTGGTGGGCACCCCACCCCAATCATTGGCCACCAATTGCACGCCGGGGTAGCGGGCTTTGATCGCGTCATGGAACAAGGCATAGCGCTCGATATAGGCGGGTCCGCCATTTTCATTGCCGATTTCCATATATTTCAAATGGAACGGCTCCGGATGGCCGTTTTTGGCCCGCACCGCCCCCCACTGGCTGGAAGCGGGGCCGTTGGCATATTCGATGGCATCCAGGGCATCCTGCACAAAAGGCCCCATTTGGTTCATGGGTATGTTTTCCCGGTGGGACATGCCGCAGTTGATCACAAACAGCGGTTCCGCACCCAGGTCTTCGCTTAATTGGAGATACTCGTGGAAACCGAGCCCATGGGTGGCGTTATATCTCCAGATGTTGTATTGCGTGCGCCGCGTGGATAAATCCCCCACGGTTTGTTTCCAGCGATAGGCCAGGGGCATGGTGTCGCCTTCCACCCAGCAGCCTCCCGGAAAACGCATGAACGAGGGCTTGAGTCCGGCCAGCATATTGGCCAGATCCGGCCGCAAGCCGTTGGCCCGGCCTTTCCAAGTCGTTTGAGGGAATAAGGAGACCCAGTCCATCCACACGGTTCCCTTCTGGCGGGAGGAAATAACCAAACGCCCCTGGGGATCATCGGCGGTCGCTTTGAGCGTCAATTTATAGGTCCGCCAATCGGCAGTTAAACCGTCAATTTGCCCTTTGGCGTAAGTCCGCCCATCCGATCCGGCCAGGCTGACATCCAGCGGCCCGGCGAAACCATTCCCGCTGCGCGCAATCAGGGTAAACTCATAGGCCGCGTCGGCTTTGAAGGCCATGCCCCAAAAACCGTCATTCGCCACCCCCACCGCGCCCCCAGCCGTGTCCAGGATCCTGAATTCGAGCGATTTGCGATTGTGTTCGTGGCGCGGTTGGTCATGGCTGATGGAGATTTCTCCGCGGGAGCCGCCGGGAGCGGTCAATTTCCAATGCTCTGGTTGATCGGCATCCTCAAAGGACCGATTGCGCACCAGTTCCGGATAAATCCCCCCGTCCGCGGAACAATTGATGTCCTCGAAGAAAATGCCGTATAAGGTGGGGCTGATGGCGGCGCCGGGTTGGCTGGTGTTGATCACTAATCTGACCTGGCCAGCCGGAGCTTCAGCGCCAGCGCTGTTCAGCGTTAAAAAAACGGCCAGGCCGGCCGCGGCCAGGGTCCGAATCACATGATTATTTGCGGTCATAAGCGTATGGTACGCAATTTACGGAAAGCCCCCATTAAGAGCCAGCCCATTTTTAGATGACATTTTGAGTTTTCTTTTGGCGCATTTATGATTTTATGGCAGGGCATGAAACATCGGCGGGCGCAAATAAAACGCGAAACCAAGGAAACGAAGATTTCGGTGCGGTTGGACTTGGATGGCAGTGGCCAGTCAGCTATTGCCACCGGCATCGCTTTCTTCGACCACATGTTGACCTTGTTTGCCAAGCATGCCGGTATGGATCTGGATCTCAAGTGCCAGGGCGATCTGGAGGTGGATGCCCACCATACCGTGGAAGATTGCGGCTTGGTTTTGGGGCAATGCGTGCTGAAAGGTTTGGGCGACAAAAAGGGCATCCGCCGGTACGGGGCCGGTTTCGATCCGCGCAATCCTTTCACCGCGGAAGCTTATGTGCCCATGGATGAATGCCTGGCGCGGTGCGTGGTCGATTTCAGCGGGCGTCCTTTCCTGGTATGGAAAGGGCTGGACCAATGGGCGCATCACAAAATTACCGCCGAAGAACGCGGGCAGGATATGTCCAGCGCCTTCCGTTTTGGGCTCGCCCGGGAATTCTTTCAGGCGTTCGCCAATGAGTCCCGGTGCAACCTGCACCTGGAGTTGCTTTACGGGGATGAACCCCACCACATCGTGGAGGCCTTATTCAAGGCTTTTGCCAGGGCCTCCGGAACCGCCTGCCAGCAAGATCCGCGCATGGCCGGCCAACTGCCTTCAACCAAGGGAAAATTGTAAGCTTTTTGAATAGCCACCCCGGTATCTGGCGTCGAACTCATGGCGAAAGAGATGGCATACGCTAGCATCAGCGATGAAGAGCTGGTGCGGGCAGCTCAAAAAGGGGACATGGTGGCCTTTGAAGAGCTGGTAGCCAGGCATCGCGATAAAATTTACAGCCGGGCTTTTGGCATTGTTCGCCAGGAAGATGATGCGGTCGATCTTTCCCAGGAAGCATGGATCAAAGCGTGGCAGCGATTGGACCAATTCCACGGTGAGTCGAGTTTTGCAACCTGGATCACCCGCATCGTGATCAACCTGTGCCTGGACCGAATGCGCAAGATGAAACGCCAGCGCACGGAATCCATCGAACAAATGGACGACGAGACCGGCGGAGTGGAACGGCAGATGCCCGTGGTGATCCCCAATCCAACGGAAGGATTGGAGCGGGAGGAACTGAGGAAACGCATTGATCGGGCCATGGAGCAGCTTTCCCATGAGCATCGCACTGTTTTGACGCTGCACGAGTATGACGAATTGGAATACAAAGAAATTGCAAAAACCATGGGTTGCTCCATCGGCACCGTCATGTCGCGGCTCTTTTACGCCCGGCGCCGGCTGGCATCTTTGTTGTCCAGTTTTAAACGAGAGGAAGCCAAATGACTGACATGGAATTAAAATTGCAGGCTTTCCTGGACGGGGAGTTGGAGGAATCCGCCTTGCCCGCCATCGGCCAGTTACTGGAAGAAGATCGGTCGGCCAAAGGTTTGCTGGAGGAGTTGCGGCAGGTCAGCAACCTGTTCAAATCCAACGAGTTGAGTTATCAGGTGCCCGTCAGCCGGGAGTTTTACTGGAGCCAGATTGAGCGCTCCATACGCTCTTGCGTCCGTTCCGATCCAGCGCCCGGGAGCAATACCTCCGCCTGGGCTTGGGTGTGGAAGTTGTTTGCGCCCGCCGGAGCGCTGGCTTTGCTGGCCAGCTTGCTGCTGCCCTTGGGCATACATCCGCGAACCTATCTGGCCTTGTATGAGGATGGCGATGCGGCTGGGATCAATGTGCATGCGGAATTCCCTTCCTCCAGTTTTGTCACCTACCGTTCGGAAAGCGAAGGCATGTCGGTAGTATGGGTGAATACCGATTAAGGCCGGATTGTGAAATAGTGCTTTGCGTCCTGTGAAAATTACGATAACACTCTCAAACAATGCCTAAAGTAAGAGTTATGCGAGGGTGGCTATGGCTGCCGATCTGCGTCGTGCTATGGAGCTTGGGTTGGAGTTCTTCCTTGCTGGCGGCGGACATGAAACTGCGGGTTCAACTAATCTGGGGCACTGATTACGATAAACCCGCCGATAACCGGAAAATCAAGGATCTGGACGCCAAACTTAAGGAGAAGATAAAGAACGTTAAGTTGTTCCGGTGGAAGAACTATTTTGAGGTTGACCGCGAGGTGCTCACCGTAAAGAACCGGGAATCCAAACTCACCAGCATGAGCCATAAGTGTGTGATTGAATTAAAACACTTGGGCGACACCAATTTGGAAGTCCGGCTCTACGGGGAGGGCAAACTGGTGCAGACTGTCCGCCAGCAATTGCCCCCCGGGGAAATCCTGCTGCTGGCCGGTGATGACAAGGAAAAATTCAATGATGGCTGGATTGTCGCCGTTTCCCAGGAATAGGTCCAAAAACCTCAAGGGATGAATGGCTGGTATTCGGGGACGATCTGTTTGATGCGCTGCTTCAGTTGGTTCGGTTCCAAAGAGTGCATTTGGTCGGAAAGGGCATTCAATTCCTGGACCACCGAAGCCAAAGAGGGGGGGGTGGCAACCAACCGCAGGATTTTAGGGTGATTGGTGGGCTGGATATTCTCGGCTCGGTGGCTCAATTCCTCGAATAATTTCTCACCCGGCCGTAATCCGACAAATTCGATCTCGATATCCACATCCGGTTTCAGACTGTGCAATTCGATCAATTGCCGGGCCAAATCGACAATCTTGACCGGATTGCCCATGTCCAGAATGAAAATCTCGCCACCCACGCCTTGGGCCCCGCTCTGCAGCACCAAACCAACCGCCTCCGGAATGGTCATAAAGTAGCGGGTTACTTCCGGATGCGTCACTTTAACCGGCCCGCCAGCGGCAATCTGGTTTTCGAAAATGGGGACCACGCTGCCGGAGGAGCCCAGGACATTCCCGAACCGCACGGCCATGAATTTGGTTTTTTCCGGTTGGCCTGCATAAAGCGCCTGGACCGCAATTTCCGCCAGGCGTTTGGAAACCCCCATGACGCTGGTGGGGTTAATGGCCTTGTCCGTGGAAATCATGACCAACCGGTCCGCATTGAATTCCTGGGCGAGCCGGGCCAGGTGGAAGGTGCCCAAGGTATTGTTTTTTATGGCCTCGGTGGGCTGCATTTCCATCATGGGCACATGCTTGTGCGCGGCGGCATGAAAAATGACCTCCGGCCGATACCGCTCGAAAATGATCCGCATCCGCGTGAGATCCAGCAAATCGGCCACCAAGGGAACAATCGTCCCCCCATATCCCAAACCGATCAACTCCTGCTCGATCTTGAATATTTGCACCTCACATTGTTCCACCAGCAGCAGCCGTTTGGGATTGAAAGCGGCAATCTGACGGCATAATTCGCTGCCGATGCTGCCGCCGGCCCCCGTGACCATCACCGGCCGATCTTTGAGGATTTTCCCAATGGTCTCAGAATCCAGTTGGACGGGCTCGCGATTGAGCAGATCCTGGATTTCGACCGACCGCAAACGGCTGACTTTTACCTTGCCGGTGGCGAGTTGATCCGGGGATGGCACTGTGTAGTAAGGCAAATGAGCCTGCTGCAAAATTTTCAGCACTTCCCGAATGCGTTTCACCGGGGCGGAAGGCATGGCGATGACCAGCTGTTCCAAATGGAGGGAGTCCTTGCGCTGGAGGATGTATTCCGGCGGTCCCACCACGGGTATGTTGTAAACCCGGGAACCCCATTTATCCTTGTTATCATCGAAAAACGCGGCTGGTTCCAGGCCCAATCCCCGCCGGACATCCAGTTCCTTGGCCAGGCTGGCGCCCACGTCACCCGCGCCAATGATGCCAATCCGCTTGGCTTGGCGCGCCGGGGCATTCTGGGGGGAAAAATACTTTTCCCGGATGATGCGCAAAGCCAGGCGCATGGCCGTCAGCATCATGAAGGACAAAAGAAAATCCAAAAGGATGATGCCGCGGGGCGGGGCAAAAGCTGTGCCCGTGGCAAACCGCACCACATAAATGATGAAAGAGGAAGCCGCCAAAGCGGTGAAATGCCCTCGGAGATCGGGTATGCTGAAATAGCCAGGCCAGCCACTGAATTGCCCTAAGAGGATCAAGACCAACAACTTGAGCGGTATGATCCAGGCAAACCCCAGCATCATGGCTGGTTTGTATTGCAGTTCGATGTTGAAGTCGAACCGGATCAAGTAGGACAGCCAAAAACTCCCCAATAAGCTGAACGTATAGAGACCCATCAGCAAAGGGACCCTCACCATGGGTGAACGGCTATATTTAGCTAAATTCACAACGTTACCGAGGATGCGGAAAATCCTCCTCACTGACAAGGCGAATCAACGCCGGGCGTTGGACCGTGACCGGCGGTTGACCGGCGGCGTGGCCAGCGGATTCCTGATTGCAAAGCATTCCTTACCAGGGCGTTGCTGAATTCTGGTAACCCCCGGGATGACCTTGGCGTCTTTATGAAGGGGATTGGCCGGCCGGTTCGGATCAGGAGGCCAATCAGCGGAGTCGAGGCAATAATCCGGCCCATTTCCTGCTTTCGACAGGTGATTCCATCAAGATTTTTTAATGGAACCAGCTTTCGCAAACGTCAGAATAGCGGATTGATGATGGGCATGAGAAATAAAACAACGATGGGCCACCAGGCTGCCCTTAAGGCAGGCGTGGCGGTTTTGGCGGGCGTAGCGCTTTTACTGGCTGGCTGCAGCGCCAAACATTACCGGGAATCCGCGGACAAGGAGGCTTACGCCATCATCAAGTCAAAAAGCCCGGCGGTGACCAACCTGGAGAGCAATTTCACCATTGAAACCAATGCGGTGATCACGATGGATGATTTGCCCACCGTGAGCCAAATTGACGCATTCCTGGGGGAATATGCCACCAATGATGTCGGCTCCCGGGTGCTCCCACTGAACCGCGCCCTGGAAATTGCGGTGAAAAACAGCCGGACCTACCAGACCCAAAAAGAAACCCTGTATTTGGAAGCCCTGAACCTTACTTTGATCCGGCACAAATATACCCCGATCTTTTCCAGCGGCAATGCGGCCAAGCTGTCCGGGCAAAAAGAAATCGTCGAGCAGAACATCGATCAGCTGACGGAAAGCCCAAAATTCTCCGGGAGCGGGAATGTGGGAATGGATGTCTTGCTGAGATCCGGAGCGCGGATTGCGACCGACTTTTCATCGGATTTCACCCATTTCATCCTGGGCGGCAACCAGAATGCGGGCCAATCCCGGATCGCCGCCACCCTGACCCAGCCCCTTTTGCGCAATGCGGGCTACAAAGCGACCATGGAAAACCTGACCCAGGGGGAGCGCAACCTGCTGTATGCCTTGCGCGATTTTTCCCAGTTCCGCCGCCGCCACATCGTGGATATCACCAGCGCCTATTTCCGGGTTCTGGCCAACCGGGAAACGGCCCGGATCAACTACGACGGCTTCCAGGCCTACAAAAAAAATGCGGCGCGGCAGCGGGCGTTTGTGGATGTCGATCAGCGCAAGAAATCGGATCTCCTGCGGTTGGAGCAGGAACAGATCTCCCAGCTGAACCGCTGGGTCAACTCGGTGCGCAGCTATAAGCAAAGCATGGACTCCTTCAAGATCCAGTTGGGGCTGCCGGCCGATGCCCGGTTGGTGCTGGACGACGCGGAGTTGAAAAGGCTGACCATCATCCATCCCAAAGTCAGCATCGAAGACGCCACCCGGGTGGCGCTCATCAACCGGCTGGATCTATACACTCAACGCGACAAATACGAGGATGCGGCGCGCAAAATCGACCTCGCCAAACAGGGCCTCAAGGCTGATTTGGACCTGGTGCTGCAGGCCAGCGCGGATTCCAAGCCGGGCACTGGATTCCCGGAATTGGACTTCACCAAGGTGCAATGGAGTTCGGGTTTTAACCTAAATCTGCCGTTGGACCGCAAATCCGAACGCAATACCTATCGCCAATCCTTGATCACCTACCAGCGGGCCTTGCGGGATCTCGAGTTGAAAGCCGATTCGATCAAATTGGAAGTGTCGGATAGCTGGCGCCAGTTGGACCAGTATCAGCAAAATTACCGGAACAGTGAGATCGGCCTGGAAATCAGCCGCCAACGGGTTTACGAGCAGGATATGCTGGCGGAGATCGGCCGGGGTAATTCCGAGGAGCAGGTCAATGCCCAGCAGAACAACATCGCCGCGCTCAGCGCCCGCAATGACGCGCTGGTGAGCCATACCATCGGCCGGCTGACCCTCTGGCGGGATCTGGGTATTTTGAATATCAAAGAAAATGGTCAATGGGAGGAAATCACCGATGTCGTCAAACAATAACAGCAAACGTCTTTTTAAAAATCCACTGGCCAAGATTGGGGGTGGTCTGATCCTTCTGGCCGCCCTGGCGTATTGGTTTTTCGGCCGGTCTTCCACCGCCTCCCAAGGGACCACGTTTACCGCCCGCCGCGGCCCGCTGCAGATCTCGGTGCTGGAAGGGGGCAACCTGGAATCGCTGGCTTCCCAGGAAATCCGCAGCCAGATCAAAGGTTTCCAAGGGACCAAGATCCTCACCATTGTGGAGGAAGGATACTTGGTGACCGAGGAGGACATCGGCAAAGGCAAAGTCCTGGTGGAACTGGATGGATCGGATTTAAAACAGCGCATCACCACTGAGGAATTGAAATTTCAGTCCACGGTTTCCTCCCTCATCGAGGCGCGGCAGGCCTACGAGATCCAGCTGAACCAAAACCTCAGCGACATCAAAGCCTCCGAGCAGAAATCCCGTTTCGCCAAGTCGGACATCGAGAAATACCTGGGGGACAAGAACACGGAGGATATCATTAAAGAACTCAAGTTATATGAAACGCCCTTCACAAACGATTTTGAAAGGACCGCCGAGGAGTTGAGTTTTTCGGCCACCGTGCCAACCCCTCCCCAGGAGGGCGGCCCCGCCGCCTTCCCCGGGATTCAGAATGGCGCCGGACGCGGCGCCATGCCCGACATGCCACGCATGGCGGAATTGGCAAAAAACCAGGGGGGCCAGTTTGAAGGGCGCCAGGAGCCGGCCGGGCCGGGCCGGGATCGCGCGCCGGGTGGCCGCGGCAACAATATGGGCGAGCCGGGGGGCCGCAACCGGCCGGCTGACCCGGGAGGCAGGAATCCTGATGCCGCCCGGCGCCCGCGCGTTTCGCCCGCCGAAGGGGGAGTGCAGGAAGGCGCTGGACCGGGACGTCCCGTGCTGATGGGAACCAACTTCCCCGCGATCCCCAATCTGACCAAGCCCATTCCTTTGGAAATCGCCTCTATGGCCAGAACCAACTCCCCCATCGCAGCGCCGGACACCAACCGGATCAATCTGGCCAACATCGATTTTTCAAAATATGCCAAGATGGAACTGTTGGGCGACGGTTCAGCCAAACAATCGCTGCGCAAATTGGAGGACGATCTGTTGATTTCAACCCAGGAGCTCAACCAAGCCATCATCCAATTTGAAGGCACCAAACGGCTGTTCCAGAGCAATTTCGTGGCCAAGAGCGAGTTGGACCGCGACGATCTTTCCGTAAAACGCTCGGTGGTCAAAGTGGAATCTGCCAAGACCGCCAAGGATCTGTTCATTAAATACGAGTTCCCCCGGGCGGCTGAGGAATGGGTGTCCAAATTCGATGAAGCCTTGCGCATTCTGGAGCGTACCCGCAAGGAGGCCTTGTCCAAGCTGGCCCAGGCCCGCGCCCGGTTAAAGTCGGCGGAAGGCACCTACCGCATTGCCCGGGAGCAATTGCAGGAGCTTTATGAGCAGCAATCCAATTGCGTGATCCGTGCCCTGAAACCGGGCCTGGTGGTTTATGGGGGGGCCAGCGACGACCGGCACTGGGGCAACGAAGAGCCCATCCGGGAAGGCGCGACGGTGCGGGAACGCCAATCCATTATCACCATACCCGACATGAGCAAAATGGCGGTGCGGGTCAAGATCCACGAATCCCACATAAAAAAGATCGCCAAAGGTTTGAAGGCGCGCATCCAAGTGGACGCTTTTCCCGATGAAAAGTTGATGGGTGAGGTGATCAAGGTGGCCGTGCTGCCGGATTCCGGCAACCGGTGGCTGAATCCGGACATGAAGGTTTACATCACCAGCGTGAGTGTGGATGGGTTTTACCCCTGGCTGAAGCCCGGCATGAGCGCCAAAGTGGAAATCATCGTCAAAGAGCTGCCCAACGCCGTGTATGTGCCCATCCAGGCGGTGGTTCCCCAGAAAAACAAACACTACTGCTACGTGGCCAGTGCCGGGTCCACAGACCAGCGGGAGGTGGAAATCGGCGATTTCAACGACGAATTTATCGAAATCAAAAAAGGCATCAAGGAGGGCGAGAATGTCTTGCTGCGTGCACCTTTGGGTGGCGAATCCGAACTCGGTGAAACGGATGCCGAGGAGAATGAGGTGGCCAAACCGGTAACCAAGCAGGCTCCCGCGGTTCCCGGCCCGGAGGCTGCTCCCGCCCGCAAAAGCCGACCCGCTGAGAGCGGCGGCGGTCCCACCCCCGGCAACCGGTCATCCCGGAGTTGACCATGGGTGTAAAATCCATCGTGCGGCTCGAGGAGGTGCGCAAGACCTACCAGATGGGGCCCGTAACTGTGGAAGCCCTGCGGGGGGTTTCCATCGATATCAAATCCGGCGAGTATGTCACCATCATGGGGCCTTCCGGCTGTGGGAAATCGACCCTGTTGAACCTCCTCGGTTGCCTGGACCGGCCCAGCCAGGGCCGGTATTATCTTGGGGAACAGGATGTGTCCACCATGGATGACGACGAATTATCCGCGGTGCGCGGCGCCCGCCTCGGTTTCATTTTCCAATCCTACAATCTGATCCAGCAATTGACGGTGCTGGAAAACATCGAGATCCCATTATATTATCAGGGTTGGCCGGAGTCGGAAAGCCGGGCCGCTGCCATGGAGTTGGCCCGCCGCGTCGGGCTTGGATCCCGGGTGGGGCATAAACCATCGGAACTATCTGGTGGCCAGCAGCAGCGGGTGGCCATTGCCCGGGCCTTGGTCAATGATCCCCTGGTGATCCTGGCGGATGAGCCCACGGGCAACCTGGACTCCACCTCCGGCACCGAAATATTGAGCGTCTTCGATGAACTGCACTGGCAGGGAAAAACCTTGATCATGGTAACCCACGACGACGAAATCGCTCACCGGGGCACCCGCAATATCCGGATCCGCGATGGCTTGGTGGAAAAAGACCTCCGCCTGCGGGAGTCCGCTGCCGCAAGAACCCAGTAATTTCAATTTGCCATGCCGGATTCATCCATTCCCAAGCCGACTCCCCGACCGGGGATTGCCGTTAAAACCACCGGCTTGAGCATCACCGTATTTCGTCTGCGGCGGGCGGTCCGGGTGGGGATCAAAAGCCTCTGGCAGCACCGGTTGCGTTCCTTGTTGACGGTGCTGGGCATCGTGTTTGGCGTTTGTTCAGTCATCGCCATGCTCGCCATCGGCGAAGGCGCCAGTTACGAAGCCCAGGAGCAGATCAAGAACCTTGGCAGCCAGAATATCATCCTCAATAGCGTCAAGCCACCCGAGGAGCAACGTGTTACGGGCAATCAAAGCTCTGCCGTCGAATACGGTCTGACGTACCCGGATGTCAAACGCATCAGGCTGACTATCCCGCGGGTCACCGTGGTGGTTCCCGGCCGGATCATCCGGGATTACGCCTGGAATATCACCCGCCGGGTGGATTGCGAAATTGTGGGCACCGTCCCCTGGTATCCGGAAATGCGCAATCATCCGGTGGCCCAAGGACGTTTTTTTACCGATGACGAGATGGAATCCCTGATCAATGTCTGTGTGCTGGGAGCCGAGATGATCCCCAAGCTATTCCCGCTCGAAAGCCCCCTGGGCAAGACGGTCCGGGTGGGCGGCAATTACTACCGCGTGGTGGGCATCATGCAGGCGCGGGCCAAAACCAAGCAGGCAGAATCCACCGATAAGAATGCCGACGCCCTTATTCGCATGTTCATCCCCCTCACTACCGCCAAAGGCCGCTTCGGGGAAACGATTGTCAAGCAGCGCGGCGCCAGCCGGGAGATCGAAAAGGTGGCGCTCCACGAAGTTACGATCAAGGTGTCCAACCGGGATGAAGTCGTTCCGGTGTCTCAAGCCATCAAAGCCTTGCTGGATCGGAACCACAAAAAAGCCGATTACAAGATGATCGTGCCGTTGGAAATGCTCAAACAGGCCGAGCGTACCAAGCAGATTTTCAACATCGTCCTCGGCTCGATAGCCGCCATCTCCCTCCTCGTTGGCGGCATCGGCATTATGAACATCATGCTGGCCAGCGTCACGGAGCGTACCCGGGAAATCGGCATCCGCCGGGCCTTGGGGGCGAAGAAGCGCGACATCGTCACGCAGTTCCTGGTGGAAACCGTCATGCTTTCCGGCGCCGGAGGTTTGATCGGCGTGGCCTTAGGGGTGGCCATCCCTTACTTTGTGCAATTGTTCTCCAAAATGGTCACCATTGTCACTCCGTGGTCGCCCATCATTGCTTTTTCCATTTCCGCCATCGTCGGAATTGTCTTTGGCATCTACCCTGCCATGCGCGCCGCCAACATGGATCCCGTGGAAGCTTTGCGGCACGAATGATGCAACCCATTTAAGAAGGCCGGCCCGGCGGGCAAAAGCCCGACGGGCCGGCTGTGTGTAAGTTGGTTTCTTAACCTGGAGGCCTGGGTAAATTTACAGGCAGGCCAAATTTTTCCGCTACGCGGGACTAGCCAGCCTCTCCGCCAACAACTGGCTGACCGATTGTATGATACTGGGCGAGGGATAGGCCGAGGCATTCAGGAGTTGCCGGGCCATGGCCACTTTTTCCGGTCGGATCTCCAGGTTTTCTTTAAAAGCGCGCGCGATGGTTTCCGAAGCCTCAAAAGAGGATCGGTCCACATTCGCCGTGCCCTGCGTTTTGGAACCCGCCTTGGAGGTCGTCCAATCGGTTCCGGCAGTTCGGTTTACGTTTTCTATGTTCATTTTTCTCTCTCAGTTGGCAGGCAGTCCAACTGGATTCATATATGTATCGGCTGAATCCGGAAAAACTTGAGCCGGTATTTTTACCGGCATAAGACTATATGATATCGATCATTATGAAACCTGCGGGTCGCGCGTTTGCCGGCCCTGCCGTCATCGCCTTTTTTCGGCCCGAAAGATCCGCGTAACAGCCGCTTCCCGGCAGTGGGGTCATTTGGTTTCGACCGGAATAAAGGTCACCAGGACCTCAAAAACCACTCTTAATGGCTGGTTGGGAGCCACTTTAAGGTTATCGACAAAAAACGGCAGTTGGAGGCGTTGGGAACCGCTCAGGGTGGTGGTGGTTCCCTGGAGGCTGAGCAAGGCGGTTTTTCCGGCGGGCAGGAGGAATTTGGCTGGCAGGGCAATCCCTTCCACTTTTTCCGCCGGCTTGAGTTCAAAATCCAGGACACTGTGGTTCCTTACCTGGAGGTAAATCCGGCCTTTGCCTTTGATGGTGACGGCCGGATTCTTCACATCGACCGAACGGGAAAACAACGGACTTAAAAATTGGGTGTCACCGTAAACCGTATTCTGGCTATAAACCGCCGTGCGGCGAGCCAGCAAGGCCTCACGGATGGAGGAAGGATGACGGGCGCTGGCGAAAACGAGGGTCATGGGCCGCAATTCGCCTTGGGCACGTTCATAAACCATGTCGAGCGGGTCATGGGCATCCGAGTTGCCCACCAGGGTGAGGTTCTTATCCTGGCACCATTGGTGAACTATCGGATCATAATCGTTGCCATTCACAATCTCCAATCCGTGGAGGAACCCGGCGGCATGAAACTCACCCTGTTCTGGATACCACACGGAACGCCCGTTGGGCTGCTTCCAACCGGGATGGCACCAGAAGAGAAAAGCGCCTTGCTGCGCGGCGATTTTCACCTCCTCGCGGTAGTCTGTGGTGACCAATCGGTTCTGATTGGTTAAAAAAAGCGCATTGAGGTGTCCGGGAGGCTCGGCCCGGGTGATTTCAGCGCTGGGGATCAGGATAATCCCCAAGGAATCGGCGGTCGCCCTGGCAATTTCATAGGAGCGAACCAAGTTGGTGGAAACATCGGTCCGATACGGATGGTATTCCACATGGTCGGTGATGGCGATGGCATCCAATCCCTGGCGCCAGGCTTCCTCCACGCGAACCGTCGGCCAGACCAAGCCGTCCGAAAAAACGGTGTGCATGTGAAAGTCGCATTTCAAGGTCAGATAGCCTGGAATATCGGGAATGGCCAATTCGGTTCTTACCCGGTGCTGGGCGGAGGCCGAAAGAGCCAGACAAAAGATGGAGGCCAGGGTGCTGAGTTTGCGGATGGCAATGGTTTTCATCATAATTGGTTGGTGGGGGAATTATAATGGATGGGATGGAAACCATCAATAGCCTTGTTTTCCGCCCTGATTTCCGTCCCAGCCAATGGCGCGCACCCAACCGCCTCCGATTTGTGTCTGGCGCAAATGGCACAGGCGGGAAAGCGATGCTTTCCCGCCTGTTTAGGCTCCCTTCGGCCGTCAAACCCTAAACCATCAGGCCAGGTTGGATATTAACCATGGCGCCTGCGACCGCAGGGGATTACCGGATTTTAACCGCCCGGTAATATTTGCTGCGGACCCGCAAAGTGGATTGGTCCGTATATTGGTAAGTGTTGGATTTCAAGGAGACGGTGGCGAGAGTCTTCCACGCGGCCAGGTCTTCCGAAGCCTGGACCAGGTATTCACCCGCTTCACCCACGATGCGCAGGGTGAAAGCTCCGGTGCGGTCAAACGAGGTGTTGTCGATCCAGACAAAAGCCTGGTCGTTGGCGGCATAGCCGTCCGCGTTCACATCCACATGCAGGATTTGGCTGGTGCTGACCTTGGGGACCAGCAGGTTGCCATCCGGGCCGGTCATGCCATTGACGCGCGTGCCATCCAGCAAATGCACGTTGACGAAGGAATTGCTGACAATTTGGCCCTCCTGGTTTTGGATGGTGATGAGGGTGCCCGTCAGCAGGTCGCTGAGGTTTGGAATGGCGGACAGCTTGAAGGCGACGGCCTGGCGGCGGATGGTCATTTCCGGATCGCCGAGCAGCAGGTAGCAGAAGGTGTTGTTCTCCCAGCCACCGCCACCGCCCACGGCCAGGTAGGAATAGGCTTCAGCGGCCGCCAGCGCCGGGCCGAGGCGGGTATAGCCGCTCTCATATATGGCCCGGAAAATCCCTTTGGCGCGCTCGTGGTTTTCGGCAGTGTTGGAGTTGGCGCTGGCGCCGAAATGAGCCACCGCCCCGCCGTTGGTTTGGTTCATCCAGGCTTTGGCGATGGAGGTGCCATTCTGCAAAACCGAGTTCTGGCAGGCGATGGCATATACTATCGGGTAGGCGGAGTTCGTGCATTTGGGAATCTGGGTGGCTTCGGAAAACGGCGAGCCGGTCGAACTGTTGGAACCATCCCAGCCATAAGTCCAGCTGTCCTGGTCGCCATGGCCGCGATAAAGCACATGTCCGCGGCCAGCGAGGATGTCGCTGACGATGTCGGCGTTCACCGCCCGGATGCCGGAGGAAGAGGAAGCTCCGGCATGGCGCACGCTGAAGGTGGGCGGCGAGGAGTATCCGCCATAATTGGCGATGGCGTTGACGGCGGCGGCGTATTTGGAAGGCCAGGAGGAGCTGACCCCGAACGAGCCGTCGTCATTCTGGCTGTTGGCCGCGAGGGTGGCGCGGAGCGGCCAGGAACCGCCCGTGGGATCTTTCTCATAGGAAAGGATCTTGTTCAGCTGCGCCCGCAACTGGGTGGCGTTGGCCACTGCCAGGCGCCCGACATACAGGCTGGCGAAGAGATCGTTGCCGAGCACCTCGTAGACATGGTCGGAATCCGAGTTGGAACCGTAGGGATCGGCGGTCACCCGGGTGCTGCGGCCGGAGGGGATCAAGTTCACGTCCCCTACCAGCAGCACATAAACCCCGTTGCAATAATGTTCATGGAAGTACTTTTCAATGTAGGCATCGATCAATGACCAGTTGGCGGCCACATCGTCGGAGGCCGTATTGCCCACGGTGGCGATATCCACGTTGAGTCCCTTGGACTGCTTCCAGAGGGCGAAGGTGGTCAGCTCGGAGCGCAAGCTCTGCGGGGTCAGGATCAGGTAATGGGCGCTGCGGGAGGATTCAATGGCAATGCCCTTCGCGGTGATTGAATCGCGCAGCGCGGCGCCGTTTACGAAAGGCGGCAGGCTATCCCAGACATCCCAGGGAATCGGACAGGCAAAATCCTCCGTTCCCTGCAGGTGGCTGATCTCAACCACGAGGTTGGTGATGATGGAGATGGAGTTGGTATCCACTACCTCCACCACCGGCAGCCGCAGCTCGGAAGTGGCAAACGCACCGATGCCGCTCACGGTGGAGAAATCGCTCTGCACCCCCCGGTAGGGGGTGGTGAGCTTGGCATAAAAGGTTTCGTCGATCAGGCTGGGCACCTTGATGCCCAGGCGGATCAAAGTGTCGGTCTCCTCATAGCCCGCCGGCAGGAGCGGATAGTTCAGCTTCAGCAGCTTGGCTCCTTGGGAGAGGGTGTTGAGCTTTAGGTCGCTGGCGCTGGTTTTGCGGGAGACCGCCAGGAGCCCGCGCAGCGTGGGGATGCCCGGCCGCGCGCCGGCGGGATCCAGTTTTAATTCCCGAAGCTGGATCTCGGTGGTGGGCAGCTTGTTGGTCTCCAGGATGCGGGCGACGCTCTCGGTGATCCGTGGCTGGAACACGCTGATCGCGGAAGGAGCTTCCTGGAAGAGGCTCAAAGGCCTCAGGCCGAGCTTGGTCTGGGCGGGAAAATCAAACCAGGAGCGTTCGCCTAATTTCTGTGCAAAGCCTTTGCCTGTCAGGCGGGGCGCGGGCACTTCCAGCTGGGTGAAGCTGCCCTGCCCGTATTTGGTCACCGTTTGCCACATCCCGGGCACGGAGATCTTGAGCGTGGTCAGGTTGGATTTGGCTCCCGTCACCTCGATGGTTGGGGCGGTTCCCGCACGGGAAACGCCATCCAGCGAGACCCAGGTCCGGAGCTCCCGCTGGGCGAAGCCGGTGGTGCCGAGCGCTTGGGCCAGCAGGAGGCACCACAACCAGTGCTGATTTCTTGGTTTATTGTTCATAACGGTCGTTTTTTTAGGTTCTGATCAGGAGTTCTTCCATTGATGTTTTTATGGCTGAATCTTTCAGGTAAACCCGCTCCTGTCAAACTCAATCCCCGTCGCTTTGAGCGTTCAAGCCACCCCGGCCAACAACGCAAACCGTCCAAAAGCCTCACGAGTTGTTGCGCAGCAGTTGGGCAGTACCTGCGATCAGTGCGTCCCCGTTTGATTTGGATAAGTGCAGCAGGATTTTCAGGTTCCTGAAAAATCAGTCCAAGCGGTCAGCTACGGCTTCCCACACGCAACTACGGGCGCCAAGGAAGGGGCATAAACACACATTGCCGACCACCAATTAACTGTCGCACAACCTTCGGTTTTTGCAAGTGCCGCGCAAAAAAACCGGGCCAGGTTGAGCCAAAACCGATTGGCCGGATAGCCCACGGCTTTGCTGGTTGCGGCCGGGCAAGGAAGACAGCCAGGTGCAGCCACTGGTTTTGGGGAGGAGTCCGGACCTGCGGACGGACCGGTGGGTTCCCGTTGGTGGAAGAGCACGGAAATGAGAATTCTCACCCCAATTGGATTTGGTTTCGACGGAGCGCACCGCCTGGCCGGCAATTGCACATGGCCGGCAATTGCACATTGACCGGGGGGCAGGGCATGGATAAGCTCGGCTAACTTGAAACCAACTTGAAAAAGGAAAAAACATGAAAGCAAACTATTCGGGCGCTTTGACCCGCCGCCAATTCATCAACCTGGGCGCGTTGAGCGTGGCCGCGTGCGGGGTGGGATTGCAGGCCGCGGCGGCGGCGAAGAAGGTTCCCCTGGGGCTGCAGCTGTATTCTGTCCGGGAACAGTGCGCCAAGGATTTGCCGGCGGTGTTGAAAGCGGTGGGAGCGATGGGCTACAAGGGCGTGGAATATGCCGGATACTACAAGCGCAACGCCAAGGAGCTGCGCCAGATGATGGACGACAACGGCCTGGTGTGCTGCGGCACCCATACCGGCATGGACACCCTGGAGAAGGACGCGCTGGAAGCCACCCTGGAATTCAACCACACGCTGGGGAACAAATACCTGATCGTGCCGGGCATGCCGGAAAAGCGGTCCAACTCCAAGCAGGCGTGGCTGGACACGGCCAAGTATTTCAACGAGCTGGCCGCCCGGGTCAAAAGCCACGGAATGGTGGTGGGCTACCACGCCCATGCCGGAGACTTCAAGAAAATCGAGGGGGCGGTGCCCTGGGATCTGTTCTTCGGCAACACCCAGAAATCGGTGGTGATGCAGTTGGACACCGGCAACTGCCTGGATGGCGGAGCCGACCCGGTGGCGGTGCTGAAGAAATACCCGGGCCGCGCCCGGACGATCCACCTGAAGGAGCATGGCGGCGCCGCCAGCGCGGTTGTCGGCGAAGGGGAAGTGAAGTGGAGCGAGATCTTCAAGCTGTGCGAGGCCGGGGGGGCGGTGGATTGGTACATCGTGGAGCATGAGCGGGGCGGGCCGGATCCGCTGGGCGATGTGAAACGCTGCCTGGAAAGCCTGAAAAAGATGGGCAAGTAAAAGCCGATCTCTGGGGCCGGGTTAGCGCCCGGACCGGGGCCGGGAAAATAAGAACGGCGGGGAATGCCCCGCCGTTCTGGTTTGGAATTAAAAAGGGCCGCGGGTTCCGGCTACCAAGCCATGCGCTCCAGGTGCCGCAGGCTCACCGGCAGCTGGGCCTCGACGGAGGGGGATTCATCCTCGATGAAGTAGTATTTCACCCCGGCTTTCCGGGCGGCCTTCAGGATCTCCGGCAGGGGGATCTGGCCGGTGCCCAAGGCGACATCGTTGCGCACATCGGTGTTGCCGGTATGGGCGCCGGTGGGCACGCCTTTTTTGAGATCCTTGAGGTGCATCAGCTCAAAGCGGGCGCCATACTTCTGCAGCAGGGCCACCGGATTCTGGCCCGGGAAATGCACCCAGAGGATGTCCATCTCATAGGAGACATACTTGGGATTGGTGCCGGTCATCATGACATCGAACAGGGTGCCGGGGCCGCAGGGCTGGAACTCATAGCCGTGGATGTGGTAAAAGAAGCGCAAGCCGTATTTGGCCAGCACTTTGCCGGCGCGGTTGAAAACCTGGATGGCTTCCTGGCACTGTTTTTCGTCGAAGGGATCCCGGTGGGGGATCCAAGCGCAGCCGGCATATTGCAGCCCAAGAGCCTTGGCCTCCTTGGCGACGGCGGCGGGATCATCCCGCAAACGCTCGAACGGGAAATGGCCGGCCACCGGCTTCAAGCGTTTTTCGCGCAGCAGGTTGCGGAATTTCTCCGGCGGCAGATTGTAGGTGCCGGCCAGTTCGACGTAGTTGAAGCCGAGGGCGGCGGCTTTGTCCAGGGTGCCCGGCACATCCTTGGCGAAGGAATCGCGCAGGCTGTATAATTGGAGGCCCACGGGTCCTTTGAAGGCCGGGCTGGTGCCGGCGGGGCCGCGTTTCTGGGCTGCTGGAACCGAAAGCGCACTTAAGGCCACGCACAACGTGGCCCATAGGAGAGTGTTATTTTTAGTTTTCATGAACGTCATGCGGCCAGCTTAAGGGCCGGTGGCCAAAAAGAAAAGCCTCGAAATCCGGATTTACAGAAGCCTGGCAGGGGGCATAATGGGGAATGGATAAAAACGGCCCGGCCTCCCGCACGGAGCGGGAAACGCCCGGACCGGTTTGGAAACGAACTGAATATATATGCCGCTTTACGAATATGAAGTGAGCGACGGTGGCTGCGAGATCTGCGGTGGCAAGTTCACCTTGCGCCGCTCACTGAGCGCCCCGGAACTGGCGCATTGCCCGGCCTGCCAAAAGCCGGTCCGGAAGATAATCTCTTCATTTAATACGCCAAAATATATGAAACCTTTATCCATTTCCGACGCCAAAAAGGCCGGTTTTACGGTCCTGAAAAAGACCGGCGCCGGGGAGTACGAAAGGCAGTAAGCAGGAGATTCCATGTGCCATCAGACGCACACTTTGCATTCAAACGGGCTTGCGTTAGCCTGCGCGCTATGGCTTTAATCTGGCTCCTTGGTGGAGGCTTCACCCTGCCGGGAGGCAGCGAGGGCAGTGGTGCATGGCGCCGGTCTTTGCCAAATCGCCCCCCGGGCGCGCGTGGAAGCGGATACCCGGCGAGGGACAATGAACCCAAGAGGTTGAGCGTTTAGCAAGCAATGAGACAATACTATTCGATCGCCGCCAATGCCTTCATGGAATTGGTCCGGCAGCCGGTTTATCTGCTGCTTACCAGCAGTTCGGCGATCTTTATTGTCTATCTGGCGTGCGTGCCGTATTTCGGCCTGGGGGACGACATGAAGATGGTCAAAACCAGCGTGCTGGCGGTGATGTTGCTCACCGGGTTGCTGGGGGCGGTATTGAGCGCGGGGGCCTCGGTGGCGCACGAAATCCGCAGCGGCACCGCCTTGGCGGTGCTCTCCAAGCCGGTGGGCCGGGCGCAGTTCCTGCTGGCGAAATGGTCCGGCGTGGCCGGCGCCCTGACGCTGATGACCTACGTGAACCTGATCGCCTGCCTGCTCGCCAGCCGCATGGCTTATGACGCCTACTCGGACACGGACAAGCAGGCCCTGGCGATCTTCGCCGCCGCCGTGGCACTGGCGTACGCCAGCGCGGGTTTCACCAACTATTTCCTGCACCGGCAGTTTGTGGCCGACGCCATGTTCGCGCTGACGCTGCTGGTGACGGTGGCCTTTGTGGTCATCATCCGGTTTACCGCCCACGAGGCCACCATGAACGAGGTGGCCAAGGTGGATTGGCGGATGGTGCCGGTGAGTTTCCTGATCCTGCTGGCGCTGTGGGTGCTCGCCGGCCTGGCAGTGGCCTGCGCCACCCGGCTGGACCTGATCCCCACGCTGGCGGTGTGCACGGGCTTTTTCTTCCTGGGGCTCATGTCCGATTACCTCTTCGGGGACCGCGCCGTGCTGGGCTCGTGGTGGGCTTCGCTGTTATATACCCTCGTGCCCAACTGGCAGGTATTCTGGGTGGCCGACGTCCTGGAACAGGGCAAGGCCAGCGTGCCCGCCAGTTATCTGGCCAAAGCGGCGGTTTACGCGGCCGGCTACCTGGGAGCCACCCTGGCGGTGGCGCTGGCTTTGTTTGAAGATCGTGAATTGACTTAACCATGGACACAGATCGCAACATCAAAAAGATCGGGCTGGTGAACCTGGCTGCCCTCCTGGTGGTGGGCGGGGCGCTGGCCCTGCTGGCCTTTTACGCGAATTCCGCCACGGGCTTGGTGGGCGGGGCCTTCCTGGGCCTGGGCCTCCTGGTGGGGGCCATCAGCTACTTCCAGATGCGGCTGGAAGCGCGCGAGCGCCTGGAGCGCCTCGAATACCAGGAGCTGAAAAAGGCCCCGGGCACGGGCGCTTTGTTCACGGAGGCGGAGGAAACCTTCCCCGCGCAGCGGTCCCGGGCGCAGTTTGAAAAATATTTCATCCCGCTGTTTTCCATCGTGTTCCTCATCCTCGCCGGCGCCGCCAGCTGGCTCCTCTGGAAATGGATCCCCGCGGACGAGGGGGCCACCGGGGACCGGGCGGCCATCACCATGGCGCTGTCCTCCCTGTTCGCCTTGATCTTCTTCCTGCTGGGGAAATACTCGGCCGGCATCGCCCGCCTGGAGAAGGAGCGGCTGCTGCGGCCGGCGGCCAGTTATTTGCTGCTGGGAGCGCTGCTGGGGCTGGCCGTGGCGGCCACCCAGGCGGCGGATTGGTTCAAGGCGCCGCGGGTTGATTTTTACACGGCGCGGACGATCAGCGTGCTGCTCGGGCTGGTGGCCCTGGAAATCCTGATCAACCTGGTCCTGGAAATCTACCGGCCGCGGCTCAAAGGCCAGCCGGTGCGCCTGCTGTATGAGAGCCGCCTGATCGGTCTGCTCAGCCAGCCCGGCGGGCTGATCACCACCGCCGCCCAGGCGCTGGATTACCAGTTCGGCTTCAAGGTGTCCGAGACCTGGTTCTACCAATTCCTGGAGAAAGCGCTGGCCTGGCTCATCCTGCTGCAGTTGTCGGCCCTGTGGCTCTCCACCATTTTCGTCATCATCCGCCCGCAGGAGCAGGCGATCCTGGAGCGTTTCGGCAAGCCCGTGGGGGACGCGGTGCTGGAGCCGGGGCTGCATTTCAAACTCCCGTGGCCCATCGATGAGGCGCATGTGTTTTCAAGCCGCCTGATCCACACGATTTATGTCGGCTTCACCCCGGACAAGGATCGCGAACAGGAACGGACCCTGGTCTGGACCAAGCAGCATTACAAGGAGGAGTTCGACCTGCTGGTGGCCAGCCGGGAAGCCGGTGGCAACACCGACACCAATGCGGCCGGCGCGGACCGGGTGGTGCCCGTGAACCTGCTGGCGGTGAACATCCCCGTCCAATACTGCATCCGGGATTTGAAGAAATGGGTTTACGGGCACACGGATCCGGCCCGGGTGCTGGAGAACCTCGCCGACCGGGAAGTCGTCCGCTACCTGATCAATGTGGATATCAACGATATCATGGGCGAGGGCCGCCTGGCGGCCGCCGCCACCTTGCGGCAGCGGTTGCAGGAGCGCGCCGCGCCGCTCGGCGCGGAAATCGTCTTTGTGGGCCTCCAGGGGATTCACCCGCCGGTGAAAGTGGCGGAGGCTTTCGAGGAGGTGGTGGGAGCCATCCAGGAAAAACAGACCAACATCCTGGCGGCGCAATCCTATTGGGCGGAGAAGATTCCCCAGGCGATCGCCGAGGCCACCAACATCATCAGCAAGACCAACGATGTCGGCCTGGCGAAAATCAAGGTGGCCGAGGCGGAGGCCGGGCAGTTCAAGAAACAGCTGACCGCCTACCAATCGGCCCCCCGGGTGTATCAACAACGGGCCTACCTGGAAACCTTGGTGAGCGCCACCCGGGAGGCGCGCAAATATGTCCTGGGGGTCACGAACACGCAGGATGTCATCTGGCTCAACCTGGAGGATAAAATCCGGCCCGATCTGCTGAACATAGGCGTCTCCGATAAAAAATAACCATTTAGCGAGTGTATGAAACGAAGTGCAATTACCCTGGTAACCGGCGGCGTGCTGGCCGTGCTTTTCGGCCTGATGCTGTTCACCTTCCAAGTGCGTGTCACGGAGGTGGCGATCGTGACCACGTTCGGCAAATTTTCGCAGCAGATCGACAAGCCGAACCTCTACCTGCGCTGGCCCTGGCCGATCCAAAAGGTCTATAAGTTCGACAACCGGATCCACAACTTTGAGCGCAAGTTCGAGCAGACCACCACGCGGGATGCCATCAACGTCCTGGTGACCGTTTATGTGGGCTGGCGCGTGGCCGATCCCCTGGTGCATCTGCGCAAGAACGACGGCGACCAGGCCCGGGCGGAGCAGAACCTGGAGCCGGAAGTGCGGAACGCCAAAACGAGCGTTCTGGCCCAGCACGCCTTCAGCGACCTGATCACGACCAACGCCGCCGCCTCGCAGTACGAAAAGATCGAGCAGGAGATGCTGGAGGCGATCAAGGGGCCGGCGCTGACCAATTACGGGCTGGAAATCAAAATGGTCGGCATCAAGCAGTTGGGGCTGCCGGAAAGCATCACCGGCAAGGTATTTGCCCGGATGAAGGCTGAACGCAAAACGCGGGTGACCCAGTTCCTGTCCGAGGGGGAGAAAGAGGCCAAGATCAAGCGTTCGCAGGCGGACAGCACCGCCAACAAGATCCTGGCGGACGCGCGGGCGGCAGCGATCGAAATCACCGGCGATGCCGAGGCGAAAGTGTCGGAGTTCTACAAAGTCATGCAGCAAAACCAGGAGTTGGCCATTTTCCTGATGCAGAGGAACGCGCTGGAGCAATCGTTGAAGGAGCGCTCCACGCTGATCCTGGACCAGCAGACGCCTCCGTTTAACATGCTCCAGGGGGTGCCGGACCCGGCCCGGACCAATTCCAACAAGTAAGGAACCGCCATGAGCGAACCTAATCCCCCGCCGGTTCCCGAATCCACGCCACCCCTGGGAGTCCCACCGCCCGAGGCGATGGCGCCGCCCGAGGACGCTGGCGCACAGGCGCTGGCCGAGGCTCTGCGGAGCAGCTTCCGCATCATCAAGTTCCTGATGGTGGTGCTGGTGGCCGCGTTTTTTGTGTCGGGCATCTTCACCGTGGACCCCAACCAGGTGGCCATCGTCCTGCGGTTCGGCAACCAGACGGATGGCCTGCTGAAGCCTGGCTTGCACTGGGCTTTCCCTTATCCCGTGGATGAGGTCGTCCGCATTCCGGTGGGCCAAAGCCACACCGTGGTATCCAGCGCGGGCTGGTTCCCGATCACCCCCGAAATGGAAGCCGCCGGGCAGCTGCCGATGGCGATGCCCTTTTTGCGGCCGGGTGTGGACGGCTACACGCTGACGGGCGATGGCAACATCATCCACGTGCGGGCCACCCTCAAATATCACTTGCAAGCGGAGCGGGCCGAGAACTACGTGTTCCATTATGCCGATCCCACGAACCTGCTGCAGAACATCCTGAACAGCGCCATCAACCACGCCTCGGCCCGGTTCACCGCGGACAGCGCGATCTTCGCCGACCGCCAGGGCTTCAACGAGCTGGTGGCCGTCCGGGCCCGGCAGCTCATCGACGAATACAACATGGGCGTGGCCGTGGATGCGCTGGAGGTGCAGACCAGCCCGCCCCTGGAAGTGCGCGCGGAATTCGACGAATTGGTCAACGCCTACCAGACGGCGGACACCAAAGTGCGCGAGGCCAACACCTACGCCAGTTCCACCACCAACGCCGCGCTGGGCCAGGCCCAGTTCCTGATCTCGGACGGCCTCACCCGGAGCAACCAGATTGTCAAGACGGTGGCCGCGGAGGCGAAATCCTTCTCCAGCCAGCTGCCATTTTACCAACAGAATCCGACCCTTTTCAAACAGCGCCTGCTGGTGGAAACCATGAACCGGGTGCTGACCAACGCGCAGGAGAAATTCTTCCTGCCGGCCCGGGCGGACGGCGCGCCCCGGCAGCTGCGGCTGCAGCTGAGCCGCGAGCCGCAAAAACCGACCCTCGAAAAACCCTGACCCCTTTGACCCCTTTGAGCCATGCAAGTCACCTCACTCCTTAGCCGGCAGGATCCCAAGCCCGAAGGCTGCGGCCACGATCATGACCACGATCACGATCACGGCCACAGCCATGAGCACGACCACCACGGGCACGACCACGAGCACATCCCGGTGCGGCTCTGGCAGACCCTGGTGGGGGTGATCCTGGTGCTGAATTCGTTTGTGGTGGAATGGCTGTGGGGCAAGGGGAGCCCCGTGGCCAGCCTGAGCGCCATGTGCGGCACCATCATCCTGGGCACGCCCATCGTGCTGACCTCCCTCAAGGATCTGCGGCGCGGCATCCTCAGCATGAACGAGCTGGTCAGCATCGCGGTGCTGGCCGCCTTCGCCTCGGGCGATTACCAAACCGCCGGGGTGGTGGCGTTCTTCATGCTCACGGGCGAACTCATCGAAACCCGCACCGCCGCGGGCGCCCGGGCCTCGATCGAATCGTTGATCAAGCTCACGCCCACCAAGGCGCGCCTGATCCAAGGCCCCACCGAGGTGGAGGTGGCGGCGAAAGATCTGGCCGTGGGGGACGTGGTCCGCGTCCGCCCGGGCGACAACATTCCGGCGGACGGGGTGATCGTCAACGGGCAGGGCTCGGTCAACCAGGCCAACATCACGGGCGAATCCCTGCCGGTGGATAAGAAAACCGGCGACGATGTCTTCGCAGGCACCCAAAACCTGACCGGTGTGCTGGAGATCCGGGTGAGCCGGGCGGGCCAGGACACCACCCTGGGCAAGGTGCGCAACCTGATCCTGGCGGCGGAAAAGACCAAGCTGCCCATCATGCGGATCATCGACGAATACATGGGATTTTACACCCCCCTGGTGCTGGTGATCGGCGCCCTGGTCTGGGCCTTCACCACCGATCTGACCCGGGTCATCTCGGTGCTGGTGGTATCCTGCCCTTGCGCCTTTATTTTGGCATCGCCCTCGGCGATGGTGGCCGCGCTCTCCGCGGCGGCGCGCCTGGGCATTCTGATCAAGAACGTGGGGGACATCGAGTCCGCTGCCCGCATCAACGCGTTCATCTTTGACAAAACCGGCACGCTCACCACCGGCAACCTGACCGTCTCCCGGCTGGCGCCGCTGGGCGGGACCAAACCGGCGGAGTTGCTGCGCACGGCCGCGTCGGCCGAGAAATACAGCAACCATCCCACGGCCAAGGCGCTGCTGCAGCTGGCCGGGGAGGCGAAGGTGCCGCTGGGCGAGCCGTCGAATTTCACCGAGACTGCCGGCCGGGGCATCAAGGCCACCGTGGAAGGCGCGGAGATTCTCGTGGGCCGTGCCCAATGGCTCAAGGATAACGGGTTGGAAGGCGATTTCCTGAAGCATGTGGATTTGGACGAAACCGAGGGCTTCAGCCTGGTGTTCGTGGCCCGCAACGGCCAGTGCATCGGCTGGGTGGGGCTGCAGGACGCTATCCGCACCGAGGCGCGCACGGCGCTCCAGGCCCTCACCGAGGCGGGTGTCCGCCGCATCGCGATGGTGACGGGCGACCGCCAGCCGGTGGCGGCGCGCGTGGCCCGGGAAATCGGTTGCGCCGAGGTGGCAGCCGAGTGCCTGCCCCAGAACAAGGTGGAATTTGTCCGCCAGGTGTCAAGCCGCGGCTACCGTGTGGCCGTGGTGGGCGATGGGGTCAATGACGCCCCCGCCTTGGCGGCGGGCGATATCGGCATCGCCATGGGCGCGGCGGGCAGCGAGGTGGCCATCCACAGCGCCACGATCGCCTTGATGAACAACGACCTGCGCCGGCTGCCGTTCCTGGTGAGCCTGTCCCGCAGCACGCGGTCGGTCATCAATCAGAATTTCCTGGCCGGGGTGTTTTTCATCATCGGCGGTTTGAGCCTGGCGGCTTTTGGCTACCTGAGCCCGATCATCGCCGCGATCATGCACAACGCCGGCTCGCTGGTGGTGGTGTTCAACAGCGCCCGCCTGGTGCGCCAGGGGGAGGAGTTGGAGCCCTTCCACGCGGCCGCACCGGCCCAGCCCGGCGCCGGCAGCCCGCCGCCCGCCCCGGCGGTCCTGGCCCCCAAAACCGCTTAACCCGGCCAAACCATTCTTATGCCGATCAACCTGGCCCAAATCCAGCCCTCCACCACCGGAACCACCACCGGCGAAGTGGTGGCGGCGGTGCGCGGATTGACCAAGACCTTCACCGATTTCTGGGGCCGCCCCAAAGCCAGGGCGGTGGACAACGTGGACTTCGAAGTCCGGCGGGGCGAGGTTTTCGGGTTGCTCGGGCCGAACGGCTCGGGGAAGTCCACCACGGTGAAGTTGCTGCTGGGCCTGCTTTACCCCTCGCGGGGGCACATCGAAATCTTCGGCCGTTCCCCACGGCACGTGGCCACCAAATCCCGGATCGGCTACCTGCCCGAGGAATCGTATCTTTACCGCTACCTGGATTCGGGCGAAACGCTCGATTTTTTCGGCAACCTCTTCGAGCTGTCCCGTCATGAACGGCAGAAGCGGACCGAGCAGTTACTGGAAATGGTGGGCCTGGGGCGGGTCCAGCACCGCACCGTGGGCGAATTCTCCAAAGGCATGCAGCGGCGCATCGGGCTGGCCCAGGCGTTGATCAACGATCCGGACCTGGTCATTCTGGACGAGCCCACCGCCGGCCTGGATCCGCTCGGCTGCCGGGAAGTCAAGGATCTGATCGTCGCCCTGGCCCGGCGCGGCAAAACCGTGATTTTAAGCAGCCACCTGCTGGCGGATGTGGAGGATGTCTGCGACCGGGTGGTGATCTATTATGGCGGCCGGATCCAGGCCATGGGCGCGCTAAAGGACCTGCTCGCCACCCCGGATTCCCTGCGCATCACCACCCCAGCCCTCAACCGGGAAACTCTCCAAAAGGTATTGGACGTGATCCGGGCGGATGTGGCCTCCGACAAGGTGCATGTGGATGTCCCGACCCAAAACCTGGAAAGCTATTTCCTGGGCGTGGTCCAAAGAGCCCGCCAGAGCGAAGCGGAGACTTCCGGGGCCACCTCCGGCAGCCGCGTGGCGGCCTACCTGGCCGGGGAGGCGGAAGCGGACGCCCATACGGACAAAATCCTGGAGCGCCTGGCAGTCTCTACGGGACCGATGGTCCCCCTGCAGGTAACCACCCCTCCGGCGGAGCAGGTCGATGTCTCGAAGCTGGACGCGCTGACCAAATCAGAGCCGGTCCCGGCGGCCGCCCCGGCCAAACCCGAACCTCCCGCCGATCTGAGCCAGGCCGATGCCCGGTTATCCGATTTGCTGGGCAAACCCAAAATTTGAAGAATGTTCATCTGGCGGTCCCGGCCCCGGCACTGAAACTGGCATGAAACAAATAACCACCATTACCTGGCTGACGGTCAAGGCCGCCCTGCGCTACCGGTTGGTGCTGGTCTTGGGAGTGCTCCTGCTGGGGTGCGTGGTGGCGCTGCCGTTGCTGATCAAGGACGACGGCACGGCCCGGGGCTTCACCCAGGTGCTGCTCACCTACACGCTCACCGCCATCACCACCCTGCTGGGCTTTTCCACGCTTTGGCTCGCCTGCGGCACGCTCGCCAACGAGATCTCCGAGTGCCAGCTGCAGATGGTCCTCGTGAAGCCCATCGCGCGCTGGCAGGTCTGGCTGGGCAAATGGCTCGGCATCATGGTGATCAATGCGTTCCTGCTCGCGCTGGCAGGCGGGGCGGTTTATGCCCTGCTCACCTGGCGGGTGCAGCACCTGCCGGAGGAGCAGCGGGAGATCCTCAAAAACGAGGTGCTGGTGGCCCGGGGATCGATCAAAGAGCCGCCCCAGGACTTGGAGCCCATGGTGGAGGAAGTGGTGAGCAACCGGCTGAAACAAACTTCCGTGGCGATCAGCGATCTCCGCTTCGTAAAGGACCAGATCCGCGAGCAGATCAAGGCCGGCTTCCAGATCGTGCGCCAGGGCTATTACCGGCGCTGGACGCTGGACTTGGGCTTCCGGACCCGGTTCCTGAAGGACCGGCCCCTGTTTGTGAGGGTCAAATTTACCACCGTGGAGGCGAACAAATCGACCTTGGAGGATCCCCGGACCTATCCCACGCTCTGGCAGGTGGGCGTGCCCGAAACGCCGCGGATCTGGCGCACCCAGTTGAGCCTGGCCTCCGATTCCTTCCAGGAGTTCGCCATTCCACCCAACCTGTTCGGCGAGGACGGCCGCCTTTGCATCGACTGCATCAACCCCAACGCCCTGGACCTGTTGTTCCTGCTGGATGACGGCTTGGAACTGCTCTACCGCGAGGCCGGTTTCGGGGTGAATTTCATCCGCGGCATGGGCATCATCCTCTGCTGGCTCGGCCTGCTGACGGCCATAGGCTTGGCGGCGGCCAGCTTCCTGTCCTTTCCCGTGGCGGCGTTTCTGGCGCTGAGCATTTTATTCGTGGGCTTGTCCCACAAGACCCTCTCCCTGGTGGTTGAACAAGGCGGGGTGACGGGCGTGAACCACGACACGGGCCGGATTGATGCGCCCGGTGCCTTCGACCGGGCGGTGGTGGCGCTCTTCGCCGCCGCCCTCAAAACCGTCAACGTGGTGCAGGATTTCTCGCCGATCGATTACTTGAGCACCGGCCGCAGCATCACCTGGTACCAGCTGGGCCGGGCCATGTTGCAGATTGTGTTCGGGCTGGGCGGCTTGTTCGCCGCGGCCGGCATCACCCTGTTCACCCGGCGTGAACTCGCCACCGCCCAAGGCAGCCAATGAGTTTTTACCGCCGCTATTACCGGGTGATCCTGTGCGCCGTGGCCGGCCTGTGCCTGACCTGCGTGGCCATGATGGAAAGCCGCCTCTGGGTTGCCCGCAACGAGCTGGGGATCCTCCGGCGGGACGATCCGTTCGGCAACAAGGTTCCCCCGGTGCTGCAGTTCACCACGGTGGCCCTGGGTGGCTTCCGGGGCCTGATCGCCAACGCGCTCTGGGTGCGGGCGGTGGATTTGCAGGATGACGGCAAATACTTCGAGATGGTCCAACTGTCCGATTGGATCACCAAGCTCCAGCCGAACATCGGCATGGTCTGGGTGCACCTGGGCTGGAACATGGCCTACAACATCTCGATCAAATTTCAGAATTTCCGGGACCGCTGGCTTTGGGTCAGCCGCGCCTTCGAGCTGCTGCGCGACGAAGGCCTGCGCTACAACCCCAAGGATCCCCTCATTTACCGCGAGCTGGCCTGGATCTTCCAGCACAAGATCGGCCAGAACATGGACGACGCCCACCTCTATTTCAAGGAGGCGCTGGCCGAACAGGTCTCGCAGGTCATCCCCCAGGGCCGGCCCGATTACGCCGCCCTGCTCGAGCCCAAAACTCCCGCCGCCAGCAACCAGGTGCACCAGCTCAGGCAGCGCCTGCGGTTCGATCCCCGCACGATGAAGGCGGTGGATGACCGTTACGGGCCATTCGACTGGCGACTGCCGGAAGCGCATGCCATCTACTGGGCCACCCTCGGCCTGGAACTGGCCCGGGACGAGGAGCTGATCCGCCTGCGCCGGGTGATCTATCAATCCATGCAGATGGGCTTCTACCGGGGCCGGCTGATCGAAGTCAAATTCGGCAAGGCGTTCGTCTTCGGACCCAACCTGGACATCATGGACCATGCCAACCAGGCCTACGAAGACATGATGAAGCAGGATCCCGAGCAGCGGGATCACATCAAGACCGCCCATCGCAATTTCCTGCGGGATGCGGTCTATTTCCTTTACACCCGCAACCGCACGGCCGAGGCCGCCAAGTGGTTCAAGTTCATGTGTGAAAAATATGCCGATCAGCCCCTGCTCACCGGCCGCCCGGAAACCATGCCGGGCAAGGTGTCGCTGGATGACTACTGCCTGGACCGGGTGGCGGAGGATGCCGGCGAAACCTCCA
Organism: uncultured Verrucomicrobiota bacterium; assembly: GCA_903845125.1. Taxonomy (GTDB): domain Bacteria; phylum Verrucomicrobiota; class Verrucomicrobiia; order Limisphaerales; family UBA1319; genus CAIMWS01. Next base: position 3,605 of record CAIMWS010000030.1, on the reverse strand, counting down.
TGGACCGCACCAAGCTGCTCCTCGAAGGCATGTTTGTGAACTTCTTCAACAACCTGGCGATGGGTGTCACCGACCAGGCGGTGAACTACGAGCTGCTGGCCCGCAAGATTTGGACCCGCTACGCTGAGCGCACCAAGGGTAACGAAGTGCGCATCGGCCTGCCGCCCCTCGAGATGATCAAACGCCAGGTCTTGGACGAGCGCCTCGGTCCGCAAAGCGATATGCCCGCGGAACTCAAGGCCCAACTACGCACGGAACTGGGCCTGCCGGCGGCCACCAATGCCCCCCCGGTGATGACCAACTCACCGGGCGCCACCACCAATATTCTGGAAGTTCCCAAAACCGGGCCGGCGCCGAAGTGACGCCAGGGTGCAAACGCCGCACTCCGGGCTTGCACCGGGGGGCGGGGCGATCTAATTTCGCGTCATGCGAACGAAGCTTGGTCTTCTGGTAATCCTGTATCCCTGGCTCGCCGGTGCGTTGCTCCAGTCGGCCCGGGGCGCCACACCCGCGGAATTGCTGGCGGAGCGCGAGACTTACCGCGAGGAAATCCGCCGGCTGAACACCGATGTGGAGGATTTGCAGCGCGTGAATGTGAGCCTGCAAAAGCGGTTGAACGAGCTGGAAAACCACCTGCGCGAAATCCGTTCCGAGGTGTCGCGCGGAAAGGAAAGCCAGGTGGCCTACGCCAGCCAGGCTGATTTCCGCCGCCTGGCGGACCAGGTGCAGCAGGTGGATAAGAACCGCGAGGAAGACAAACGCCTGATCCTGCGGGAATTGGAGAAGTTGGCCAAGCTGCCCCCGGTGATCCATGATCCGCCGCCCAAGGCCCCCAAGTCCAAACCCAAAGCCGCCCCCGCCCCCGCCGCGGAGGAAGGCTACGAATACGAGGTCAAGCCGGGGGACAACTTGTCCAAGATTTCCGCCCTCTATGCCAAGGAAGGCATCAAAGTGACGGTGGATCAAATCCTCAAAGCCAACCCAGGCCTGAAACCGGAAAAACTTTCACCCGGCAAGAAAATCTTCATTCCGGCGGCCAGGAAGTCCGGCGGCAATTGATCCAAGCCCGGGATTTCCGCTCCCCAATCGCCATGGCCAGAATCCTAAGAATCCTGCTGGTCGAGGAAAATGAGGCGGATTGTGCCCTGCTGCAGCAGGAATTGCGGCTGGGCGGCTACGAGCCGGAAATTGAACGGGTGGCGGCGGCGGAAATCTTCGAGGCCGCGCTGGCCCGCGGCGGGTGGGATCTGGTGCTGTGCGGATTCTCCGTCGTCGGATTCCATGCCATGGATGCTCTCGAGCGGGTGCGCCGTCGCGGGCCGGATCTGCCGTTCATCATTCTGGCCACCCAATTGGGGGAAGAAGCGGCGGTGGCCGCCATGAAGGCCGGGGCCCAGGACTGCCTGATCAAGGGGCACTACGCCCGGCTGCTGGCCGCCATCGAACGCGAATTGAAGGAAACGGTCATCCGGCGCGAACACGTTAAATCGGAGCAGGCCTTGAAGCAAAGCGAGCGGCTCAACCGCGCGATCATTGAATATTCGCCGGTGGGCATCTCCCTGCATGAGCCGGGAGGCAAGGTTCTTTACCAGAATCAGGCCTGGCAGGAAATCTGGTCCGCTTTGTATCCCGGACAGCTCTGGCCGCAGCGCAACGAGGCCACCCCGCCCGCATTATTCCCGCATTTAACGACGCACACGGCGGCCATCCAAAAATTGTTTTCCGTGGGCGTCGAACTCAACATCCCCGAAATGGAGGTGGCAGCGGCTGGCGGGTCCCGCTGGATTTCGCACCAATTCTACAGCCTGCGCAACCAGCAGGGCCGGGTGGAGATGGTCGTGGCCATGATGAGCGACCTCACCGCCGCCCGCCGCGATGCCGCCCGGCTGCACGAGCAGGCCGCCCTTCTGGACCAGGTCCACGATGCCATTGTGGTCCTGGACAGCTCCTGCCGCGTGGTTTTCTGGAACCAGCGGGCCGAGGCGTTATACGGCTGGAAGGCCGAAGAAATCCTGGACCAGGACGCCACCCGCCTGCTCTGGCCGCCCGGCTCCCCAACCCTCGCCGAGGCGCTCGAAAAAGTCCGGGAAAAGGGCGAATGGATGGGAGAGATGCTGCAGAACACCAAATACGGCAAAGAGCGGGAGCTTTACACCCAGAGCCGTTGGACCATTCTGCGGGACGAACACGGCCAGCCCAAGCGCTACCTGCTGGTCAATACGGATGTCAGCGCCCAAAAGGAGCTGGAAAAGCAGTTCTTGCGGTCCCAGCGCATGGAAAGCCTGGGCACCCTGGCCGGCGGCGTGGCGCACGACCTGAACAATGTCCTGGCGCCCATCCTCATGTCCGTCCAATACCTCCAGGATCTGGCGCATGACGAATCCAGCCAGGCCATGCTGTCCACCTTGAAGGACAGCGCCCAGCGCGGCGCCAACATCGTCAAACAGTTGCTTACGTTCGCCCGGGGCATTGAGGGGGAGCGGATCCTTCTCCAGCCCAAGTACCTGATCAAGGAAATGGCGCGCATCGCCGAAGAAACCTTCCCCAAAACGATCCGGGTGGGCTTGGATTACCCGGTCGATCTGTGGGCTGTAAATGGCGACTCCACGCAACTGCACCAGGTGCTGCTGAATCTGTGCATCAACGCCCGCGACGCCATGCCGGAAGGCGGCCTGCTCCAATTGTCGGTCGAAAATGTGGATTTGGACGAAACCTATGCCCAGATGAACACCGCCTCCAAGGCTGGTCCCTACGTGGTGATCACCGTGGCCGATACCGGCCGGGGGATGTCTGCCCGGGTACAGGAGCGCCTGTTCGAGCCGTTTTTTACCACCAAGGGCATCAAGGGCACCGGGTTGGGGCTCTCCACAGCGCTGGGCATCATCAAGAGCCATAACGGGTTCATCCACGTTTACAGCGAGGAGGGCCGAGGCTCCCAATTCAAGGTTTACCTGCCGGCGGTGCAGGCGGCCTTTGAGCCCGAACAGCCAAAAGTGACCGCCGTGGCGCCGCAGGGCCGCGATGAAACCATCCTCGTCGTTGAAGATGAGCAATCCGTGCTGAACGTCACCCGCAAAATTCTGCAAACCAATGGCTACCGCGTGATCGCCGCCATGGACGGCACGGAAGCGCTCGCTATTTATGTGCAATCCGCGCAACCGATCGATGCGGTGCTCACCGACATGATGATGCCCTTCATGGACGGCGTTGCCACCATCCGCGCCTTGCGCAAGATCAATCCCCAATTGCGCATCATCGGCACCAGTGGCATGATGACCCACAAGCAGGAAGCCGAGTCCAAGGATTTGTATATCAATGGCTTTATCTCCAAGCCGTACACTGCCGCCCAATTGCTGGTCCTGCTGCGCCAGGTCCTGGATGGCGCCGCACCCGGGGAAACCTTGTGACTTGAGCGGTTGGTGGCCGGTGGCCGCGTTGGGTGGTCCAGAGTTTTGAAGCGGCGGGATTCGGTCCGCTATTATAGGCTTTCACCTTCCCACCCGATTCCTATACTGGCCTTTATGTCACCCGGCGATCCAGTCAACCATGACCAGTTGTTCAAGGAACTGTGAGAGTGCGCTGGAAAATCAGTTCTAAAGGAGCGT
>CAIMWS010000029.1 GCA_903845125.1 uncultured Verrucomicrobiota bacterium | reverse complement strand
GAATTACCATGGTTACACCAACAACGTGGGGAATCAGCGGATCGCGCAGGTGCGGGGGGATGCCAGCTATGCCGCCTACAGCTATGATGACGACGGGCAGTTGAAGAGCGCCGTGGGGGCCAGTGGGCAGTCCCAGATGAATCTCGGTTATGCGTACGACGCGGCCTGGAACCTGAACCGGCGGACCAACAACGGCACAGCCACGAGTTTCACGGTGGATACCCTGAATCAACTGACCGCTGGGCCAACCAGCCCATACACCAACGACAACAACGGAAACCTGACGGGGCAGGTGAACTATTATGCCTACGGTTACTCTTACGACGACGAAGACCGGTTGGTCAGCGTGGTATTTACGGGTATCTCCAAGTCGGATTTCAAGTATGACGGCCTCGGAAGGTTACGCCAGCGGCAGGAATACACGTGGAGCGGTGGTTGGTATCCGTCTTCGACGGTGAATTACGTTTATGATGGGCGGCGGGTGATTCAAGAGCGGGATGGAAATAACACGCCCACAGTGAGTTACACTCGGGGCTTGGATTTGGGCGGAAGTCTGGAAGGCGCGGGGGGGATTGGCGGTTTGCTGGCTCGAAGCCACGGTTACAGCGGTGGGACTTGGAGCACGCACAATTATTACCACGCGGATGGAGGTGGGAATATTACCTACATCATGAACTCCAGTCAGACGGCGGCCGCCACATACAAGTATGATCCGTTTGGCACTACGCTCGCCCAATCAGGCACTTTAGCCAACGCCAACATCTATCGCTTCTCCAGCAAGGAATTCCATTCGGCCTCCGGTCTCTATTATTATGGTTTCCGGTTTTATGACCCGAATTTGCAGCGGTGGTTGAATCGAGATCCGATCCAGGAAACGGGTGGAATCAATCTTTATGGGTTTGCGGGGAACTCGCCAGCGAACCAAGTCGATATTAACGGGCTGGTATGGTTGCCGTTCGACCCCGAAGCCTGGGGACAACTTATGCATGACACCTTTGTCGGAAACCCCTGTCCGAAGCGGGAGATCATGCTTTATTCCAACCTGGCGTTAAGGAAACAGGAGTGCGTGGGAATCTCTGGATTTAAAGGCCCCCATGGGGAAGACGTGTCTGGCAGCGAGGTGATGTATGAGCTTGGGACAGGAATCACAGGTGCCGGCATCTTTCTCGCTACATTTCTCCCAGTACTCGTTGAGGAACTTGGGCTTGGTGCCGTAGAAACAGCCACATTGAGGCCCTATGGAGGGCCGGGCGGAGGACATCACATCCCGGCGAAGAGTGCTTTTGAGGGTGTGGCGGGATATGATCCCCAAAAGGCACTAGCAATACCAAACGAACTGTTAGCATCGTTACGGGTGAATCATGACGTGGTAAGCGGTGCCCAGCAAACGCTTTACAGGGCTTTTGCTAATACTGGCGTGCCATTGACTTGGGACGCAATGCAACAAATCGAGATCAAAGCTCTAATCCAAGGGGGAATGAATCCAAGTACGGCACAGACAACAGTCCAGGCGGCAATTCAAGCCCTAAAGAAGGCTGGAGTGTCTGGTCCAAGTCGAATACCATGGAAGAAATGAGGTGAAAATATGCCGAGTCCTGAAATCGAAGAGTTTGCGAGGTTGTTGATTCAAAAAGTAAGAGACGCCGCGATTCAGAATTGCGACATGGAACTGCACCCTGACTCGCAGTCGCCTGTTGCCAGGCGATGGAGAGATTTCCTGGAGGTCGGCAAACGCGGAATTGGCCAAGTAATGGTCGCTGATTGCGTCGACAAGGCCATGAGCGCCTTTCTCAGAGCTATTGATCAAGAGGTCTTGCGAATTTCGTTTACGGCTTCAAATGGAAAGACCGTTGACCTCTCAAAAGAAGGGCTTGGAGAGCTTTGCGGGTGGTATAATGGGAGCGAGGGTTGGCGCACGATGTACGCGAAAGAGAGATTCGTGGATGACTGTGCCAATCTCTGATTATGTGGTGGATGCGGACAGCAACCACAGGGTGGGGATAGCAATGAAGGGGTCATTAGGCAGAGGTGTCAGTTATGCTGAGGTTAGTTGTTTCTGTTTGACGGAATGGCTTTCTCATACCGTCACCAGCCCCAGGGCTGACTAGGTAATCCATAGGTGTCCGGTCGTTTAATCTGGGCATAGGAGATCTTGTCATGAGGGGTCAGCCCATAACATTTGCACTTGACCAGAAAATAATGCGAATGTTTGAGGGCAAGTTTGCTACATCATTGTTTCCGTGTTGCTAACGCCGCCTAGGCCTGCGCTTGCCCCGGAAGAAATGGCGGAACATTTTCCCCGCCGTCGTGTAGATGTCACCGGGATGGATACCGCCGATGTGCTGGCCCGGTTCGAGGCCGAGCGCCAAGCGCTGGCCCTGATGGATCACCCGAATATCGCCAGAGTGCTGGACGCGGGCACCACGGCCAGCGGATGGCCCTATTTCGTGATGGAGCTGGTCAAGGGGATCCCCATCACCCGGTTTTGCGATGAACAGCGGTTTTCCGTGCGGGAGCGGCTGGAGCTGTTCATGCCGGTATGCAACGCGATTCAGCACGCTCATCAGAAAGGGATCATCCATCGCGACCTCAAGCCGAGCAACGTGATGGTGGCTCTCTATGACGGCAAGCCGGTTCCCAAAGTCATTGATTTTGGCGTCGCCAAAGCCATGGGTCAGCGACTGGCGGAACGGACCTTGCATACCAAGCTGGGGGCCATGGTGGGCACACAGGAGTATATGTCGCCGGAGCAGGCGGAGCTGAACCAGCTCGATATCGACACCCGGAGCGACATTTACAGCCTTGGCGTGCTGCTCTACGAATTATTGACCGGCACGACTCCCCTGAGCCGGGAGGCGCTACGCCAGGCGGCTTTTGAAGAGGTCCTGCGGCGGATCCGGGAGGAAGAACCACCGACCCCCAGCCAGCGCCTGGGCACCAGCCAGGAAAAGCTGCCCACCATATCCGCCCAGCGGAAATTGGCACCGGAGAAATTGACGAAGATGGTGCAGGGTGACCTTGATTGGATGGTGATGAAGGCGTTGGATAAGGACCGAAACCGGCGTTACGAGACCGCGAATGGATTCGCCCTGGACATCCAACATTTCCTGAATGAGGAGCCGGTGGCAGCCGGGCCTCCAACCTTGCGTTATCGGCTCAGAAAGTCTCTGCGCAAGCACCGGGCGGCGATTGCCATCATCGTGGGATTTGTGACCTTGTTGACATTGGCGTCGGTGGTAAGCACTGGGTTGGCAGTATGGGCGCGTCATGCACAAATCACAGCAGAGAAAGCCAACAAAGCCGCTCAAAAAGCACAGCGAGAAACGCAAGACGCATATAGCCATATGCAAATCCGGCAAGCCGAGGAATTGTTCGCCGCCGACAAAGCCTCCGATGCTGCTGGGCAGTGTGCGCCGCCCTGGCTAACGCAGGATTTGCTGAACCTGCGCCTGGGGTGCTTCGTTTTGACTTTGGACCTGATCCAGGCGTGATTGCGGCCCGAGGGGGATCCCTGCGCAGGGATGATGGAAGGGGCCGCGCCGCTTTGGGTTTTTGGCCGGTTGTTGGGGGTTGTTCACCAACCGGCCCAAAGCGTTGGTTGTTTACTCCACGGATTCAGTTTTTCCTTTTCCGTGTGGCCCGTGGTTGATCCCCCCTCCGGCCCTGGCAATCCCCCAGGGATTCCCATAACAAACGCGGCCGCGCTGTTCACCGGAAAAGCGCGGCCGTTGGTCTCACCCCTGGCCGGTTGCGGCCCGGCGGTTATTTTTCGAGCTTGAATTTCAGCACGTAGCGCTGCGGGGTGAACTGGTTGCATTCCACCAGGCGGAACCCGTAGTGCTTCATCTGGCTGATGATGAGCCGGCGGTCCATGTAGGGGCCGTGGTAAGGCAGCGTGGGCGCGTCGACGATGTCGTTGTCCGCGATCACCAGGGTGCCATCCGGCTTGAGGGAGCGCTTGAGGCTGTCCATGAACTGGTCCTTCACATATTCGATGTCGGTGGTGTAGATCACCACGAACAGGGAACAGAGGAAGATGCAGTCGACCTTGTCGGACACGGCGATGTCGTTGGCCTTGGAGGTGATGGCGGTGACGTTGCGGACACCGTGGGCCCGGGCGAAGCGGTTCACGTAATCGGTGTGGTCGTTGTTGGTGTCGATGGCGTAAACGCGGCCTTCATCCCCGACGATCTTCGCGAACTGGAAGGTGTAGTAGCCGGGGCCGGAGCCGACATCGGCGATCTTGAAGCCTTTGCGGAGGCGCAGGCTTTGGATGATCTTGCTGGTCTTTTCCCAGGCTTCCCGGCGGGGATTGTTGAAGAGGATGAAATCTTCGAGGAAATTCATCCGCTCGAAGCCCACTTTGGTCATGCGGTCGGGCATGTCCACGAGCTCATATTTGCGCTTGAGGTATTCCTTCAGGACGGCCCAGTCATTGTCGTGGAAGAATTGGAAATAATCCTGGGTGAGGTCGCCTTTCACGAAGCGGGCCTGTCTGCCAGCGGGGGCCAGGAAGTATTCGCAAAAATATTGGAGGGCGGTGTATTCGCCCCCGAAATTCTCCACCGTGTTGAGGTGGCCGAACTGCTCCCAGGCGCTTTGCACCAGGGCGCGGTCGCGCTTCTCCAAGCCATCCAGCAAAGCGCGGGCGGCGGCGATGCCGGCGTCCGAGCATTTGAACTCGGCCAGGTGCAGGAGCGACTTGCCGGTCTGGATCGGCAACACATGCTCCTGGCCGGCGGTCTTGGGCTTGGGAAGGGGCCGGGCCACGGGCGTTTCTTCCGGGGGAACCTGCTTGAACAGGAGCACATAGCGCTGCGGCGTGAATTGCTGGTAATCCACCAGCTTGAACCCGTAATAACGCATCTGGATCACCAGCAATTCCTTGGCGACAAACGGGCCGTGGTAGGGCAACTCGGTGTCCTGCACGAGGGCGTTGTCCACCAGGGCAAAAATGCCGTCTTTCTTGAGGACGCGTTTGATGCTGCCGATCAGCCGGTCTTTTTCCGCCTCCGAGGCATGGGCATAGATGATGTGGTACAGCGAGCACATGTAAACGAGGTCCACCGGCTGCTGGACGCCGATGTCATCGTCCTTGGCCCGCACCGGCTCCACGTTCTCAATGGTGTGTTTGGCGATCATCGAGTTGAGGTATTCGATGTGCCGGGGGTTCGTATCGATGGCGTAAACCCGGCCTTTTTTGCCGACGCGCTCGGCGAACTTGAAGGAGAAATAGCCCGGACCGCTGCCCACATCCGCCACGACCTGGCCTTCCTTGAGCTTCAGGCAGTCGATGAGCTTGCTGGATTTTTCCCAAACCTCGCGCCGGGGATTGTTGAACAGGATGAAATCCTCCAGGAAACGCTCCTCCGTCTGGTCCACCCCTTTTTCCTCCTTTTCGGCCAGGTGGTATTTGCGGCTCAGGTAGCGCTTGAGCACCGTGTAATTGGTGGCGGCGAAGAATTCGTAAAAACTGTCGGTGAACCGGTCGGAGCGGAGGGTCTTCTGCTGCGGCTCCGGGCTGAGCAGGTATTCGCAGAACCATTGAAGGGCGGTGTATTCGCCGCCGAAATTCTCATTGGGGATGATGCGTTTGTAGATGTCCAGCGCGGCGGCGGCCGGCTCCTTTTTGCCCGTTTCCAGGCTTTCCAGCAGGCTGCGGGCGGCCTGTTTGCCCCCCTCGGTGATATCGAACGAATCGAGGCTGCCCAGGTGGATGATGGAGGCCCGCGATTTCACCGTCACCTGGTCCGGGACTTCCAGTGGGTCGCCGAATGTCTGGCTGGCGCCAGCGGCCACCAGAAGGGCCGCCGCATAGCATGAAAATAACGTCCTGCTGCTCATATGTTCATCACTTTTGGTTTCAGGTCCATCGGAACGGCGGCGGTGGCGCCCACGGATGGCGTCTGCCCCGCCTGGCGGGAGGATATGCTCCCCCCCGCACCCCGCCTTGAAAAGGCCTGGCCGGGCTTCATTTATTGCCGCTCGCCGCCGCCAAGTCAACCCCGGCGCGCCACCGCCCACGCCCGCCAAACCGCGCTGGGGATCACTTCAAAAGCCGGATTTCCCTTTGCGGGAACGGGATCTGGATGTTGTCCCGCCGCAGGCGTTCGAGGATGACCTCGTAGATCTCGGCCTGGGCCGTGGCGAAATCCGCCACCCCCACCCACGGCCTGACAAACAGGTTGATGGACGAATCCGCCAGGGCTGAAATGCCGGCGATGGGGGCGGGATGCTTGAGGACTTTGGGGTGTTTCAACAGCTCCTCGCGCAGGGCGGCCAGCAGCCCCGGAATGCGGGTGTCGTAGGCCACCCCCACCCCCAGATCCAGCTGCCGGATGACCCCGTAATTATGCAGCACCTCCCCCACAATTTTCCGGTTGGGGATCACCACGCAGGATTGGTCGATATGCTGCAGCGTGGTCGAAAACAGGTGGATATTGGTCACCAGCCCATGCACACCGAGCAGATCGATGTACTCCCCCACGCGGAAGGGCTTGGTGAGGATGATGAGGATGCCCGCCACCGCGTTCGCCAGCACGCCTTGCATGGCCAGGCCCGCTCCCACCCCCAGCACGCTGATGCCGGCCACCAGCGGCGCGATCGGCACCCCCACCTGGCCCAGCGCGATCACCAGCGTGAAGGCGATGATCATGACCCGCACGATATTCGCGATCAGCGACCGGACCGGCGGCTCGAGGTTGCGTTTGGCCAGCCAGCCCGCCAGCAGGCGGCAGGCGTGCTTGGAAACGATGACCCCCGCCCATAGGATGCATACCCCGCCCAGGATCTGGAATCCGTATTGGACGATAAACTGAACCACCGACCTCTTGAGCTCTTCCATGACCGGAGTTTAGGGAAAACCGCCCGGCCTGTCCAGACCGTGCCCAGGCCGCCAGCTGACGCTGGTCGGCCGGAAGGGGCCGGGCAGCTGGCTATTCCTGGGTGCTCATCAGCAATCAGCCGATCCGTTCAAAACCGGTATTCCAGGCTGACCTTTAGATTCCGGCCCGGCTGGTTGTAGCCGCTGCCGTGGATGCGGTAATCCTCGTCCAGCACATTCTCCAGCGCCGCCACCACTCGCACCTTGCTTTTCCAGTCGTACCCCACCCGGAAATTCAGCGTGGCCCAGCCCGGGGTGCCCCCGGGCGGGATGCGCTGGGTGTCCCGGATATCGTCGGGCGACAGCTCATCCTGCTTCTCCGCCATCATCCCGTAGGTTTCCGCGAAGAACCCGGTGCGCACCACGTCCCAGCGCAGGCCCACCAGCCCGGTGAGCGGTTGCATACGGCTGAGCGGGGCGCGGATGCTCTGGGCGGCGGAGGTGGGGTAGGCATCCGCCTCGCCCTCCTGCCACGCGAGATTGCCAAACAGGCTGAAGCCTTCGCCCAGGTGGCCGCGGGCGTTGAATTCCACCCCGTGCACCCACCCGCTGCTGGCGTTGAGCTTCGTCACCTCCTTGTTCCCATTGATGATGTTGCCGGTGGGGGTGCGCACGATCAGGTCATCGATGAACGTATGGTAATAAGCGGCGCCCGCCTCCCAGTTTTTTTGTACGGTCTTGGCGCCGGCCTCCACGGAGAGGTAGTGCTCCGGGTCCAGGTTGGTCGAGGCGGTCTCCAGCTCCCCGCTGCGCGCGATGTCGAAACGGGTCAGGTCGCTGAGGTTCGGGGCGCGGAACCCCTGCCCGGCGCCGGTGTACAGGCTTACCCGCTCCTTGTCGTCCGGATGCCACAGCAAGCGCCCGGTGCCGCTGGCGTCAAACCAATCGTTTTCGTAGGTGGATTGCAGCCCGGTTTTGGGATCGCGAAACTTGCCCGCATCCGCCCCGGCCCAGGTAAACCGGCCGCCGGTGATGAAATGCAGCCGCTCGGCAATCGGGATGTCGTCCTGCGCGTAGGCGCCGAACAGGTCGTAGTTCGAATCGTCCGCCACCGGCCCCTGGATGGCCGCCCCGGTGTAAACATCCGCGGCGTTATAGTTGTGTTGGTAGGAGCCGACAAAATCCCGGTAGTAATCCGTGCCGTAGGTCCAGGTGCCGATCCGGGTGGGGCTCTCCCCCTGCAGCGCCAGGCCCAGGGTATTGGCATCCACCCCGTTGCGCTGCCGGGTCAGGTTGGCGCGCTGCACATACTGGAATTCATCCTGTTCCTGCCAGGACACCGTGGCGCTGAACCGGTCGCCCCGGTCGGTTTCGTGGCTCAACCGGGCGTAGGCCAGCTGGCGCATCTGGTCGAAGTAATGCTGCAGGTCCGTCCCGGGCACCAGTCCTGCCCAGGTCAGGCCGTAGATCGTCCGGTGGGTCCGTTCCACATCATCCTGCTGGGTGCGCTGGTAGGCCAGGGTGAGCTTGGTTTTGGGGGTGAAGTAGTAATCCGCCTTGAAGTCGGTGTCATATTCGTCGTAGCCGGTATGGGGTTGCCGCCCCACGTCGTTGCCGCCCCGCACATCTCCGAATAATTTGCCGGTCAGGCCCAGGTTGAATCCCCAGTGGTCCCGCTCCGCCGCCCCGAATTCCCCGCGGCCCAGGACGGCATGCTCCGCCGAGCCGTAGCGGTAATAAGTGGCTCCGCTCCAGAGTGTCCCTTCGCCAAAACCGTACCGCGGCGACCGCATCAAGGCATTAACGGTCCCGCCGATGGCGTCGCTGCCATACATCACCGCCGCCGGCCCCTTGACCACCTCCAGCTGCTCCACCGCCAACGCGTCCACCGTGCTCCAATATTGGTTGGGGCCATCCCGGAAGGTGGAGTTGTTCAACCGGATGCCATCCACCAGCATCACCGTGCGGAACCCGGTGAAGCCGCGGATAAAGGGCGATCCCTGGCCGTGGGAGGTCTGCTGCACCAGCACCCCGGGGGTCTGCAGCAGCGCCTCCGGCACGCTCGCGGCCATCTGCTCATTGCGGATCACCCCCCGCTTGAGGTTTTCCGTGGCATAAGGTAATTTCAGCGGCTCCTGGCCCCGGCGCGTGGCGGTGTAGTGCAGATCCCGGTCCAGCTTGGCGGGATCCTCCACCGCGGGCGCATTGGTCTGGCTGCCGGATTCCCCGGTGTTCGGGGTGGTGGCTGGGGTGGTGGCTGGTTCTGCGGCGCCCAGCATGGGTAGCACGGCACCATGGATCAACCAGGGCAAAATCAACTTTTTCATAGTAGCTACGCCGTGTTGGGTTCATCACTATTCATCACCACTGGGCTGCACGGCTATAATCCTCCCGCAGTGATGGTGCGCGTCAAATACGGTCCACATCCCATAAAGAACTTATGGTCTGGGCGCTTTTGCTTTGTCTTCAAGCGGCATAGTGCCGAATGGACCTGATCCGGGCAAATCTTTTTTTGCGGAAAAATCAACCGGGCCGGGACCAAGCCGCTGCCCAAACGGGCCAGGCGCGTTCGCGACATCCCCGGCGGGCTCGCACCGCCAGGCGCGCTCCACCGTGTCCCGGCATGGGGGATGCAAGGAATTGCGCCGCAGGTTGTTGCGCCATTCAGGAAAGATGTCGCCAAAAAGTCGTTCACCGACCCACCAGCGGCCAAAAACGCATGTCCGGCCAAAATAACCAACCGGCCCGGCTGGGGTCGGTGGCTACCCACGTTGGACAAACGATTTATTACGCTCCCTACCCATACTTAATGCGGGTAGCGGCCGAGTTAGCGAGGCGGATCTGCCGCTGGAAAGCTTCCATCCGTGTCCAATTTGTCCGGCACCCGGAATCATGGATTTTTCGGTGCCAGTGAAAATGGGGACTTGCCTGGGCTGCGCTGCGCGGGATTTCGGATTTCAAAGAAGAATGGCCAAGAAGGAGTGCCAGGGGTACAAAATGTAAATGGAGCTCGCAACGCGAGTTCTGACGGTAGCCACAGTTTTTTTACCTGTTTCGCGGCTCGGGCAAAAAGATCCAGCCAGCAGGACTGATCCCATGGCAGGAACAGGGCTGGGCCCGATGCAAGGGCCAAGCCAAGTCAGCCATTTTGGGCCAGCCAGGCATCCAAGTCGGCCTTGGAACGGAAATCCAGCAGGGCATCGGTCAGCCCCTCCAATTGCGCGCTCGATAGCT
>CAIMWS010000028.1 GCA_903845125.1 uncultured Verrucomicrobiota bacterium | reverse complement strand
CTCTTTTTCTTGCCAATTTCTAAACGGCATTGCCTTTAAACCAGTATCGACCAAATCCTCGGCAAGACGCTGTGAAAAATCGTAACCTTTCAAGGTGTCCTCATAAACCGTGTCGGTCATTACGCCTGACATCAAATCATGGGCCTGGTTGAACAGAACCGGCTCCCAGGCTCGCCAAATATTTTCCTCCCCACCGGACTCCCCAAACCAGCGGCCAAGGGCCTGGAGTTTCTCCCCGCTGATCAACAAACGTTCCACGTTGCGCATTTTTTGTTTCAGCTCGATCCGGCTGCTGTAGCCACCTTGAAAAATTGGATTTCGCTCTCCTTTCAGCACCGGCCAGTCCGGCCGGTTCGTTACGACGGACTCGTATTCTGTGGGCACTGCCAAGCGCAGCCTGAACGGCGGCTCGCTTTGCGCGTTGAACTCTTTGACCAGCCTGGGGACATGTTGTTCCGGTTCTGAGACATCGGCCCCGGCTAATCCCACGCGATCCGATCCCCGGGAATGCGGTTGGAGCGATTTGAACCGGTCTTCGCAAAAGCGCTTGAAGGCCGCCAGGTTGCCCGGTGAACCGTAAAGCACGGCGTACGAATTGGGCAGCCAGAAAGCCGGAATCTGAGTCCCATCAATCCCCTGCCACAAAAATTCCGCAGGCGTGCTGGCTTCCGGGACACCGCGCGCAAACCAGAATGATTTATACCCTCCCAGCTTGAGCAACTGCGGGGTTTGCGCATTATGCCCAAAGGTGTCCAAACCCCATCCGACGGCAACGTCGATTCCCAATTGGTCACGAAAGAACGTCTTCCCGTAGAGCATTTGGCGCACCAGCGATTCACCGCTGGGGATATTATTGTCATGCATCGTATCGGTGCCCCCCACAATTTGGAGCCGGCCTTCCGCGACCAATTTGCGGAAATCTGCCACCAACTCCGGATAACGTTCCAGGAATGGCTGCACATAGCAAACCTGGTCGAGGGTGAAGCGATAATCAGGATCCGACTTCAACAGCTTTAGCGCGGCAAGAATATTGGGTAAACCCATCTCCAGGTATTTCTCCCGGGTAATAAATACCGCCCCCTCCCAATGGGTATGGGGGATAAACCAAAAGGTGTCCTTGGGAATTGGATCGATAGGCAGGCTGGAAGCCGGATGAATCACATTGCCATATGCATCCTGAATCCCATGAACCGTTAACAAATATTCCGTGCCTGGCGCAAAGATTGTAGTTGTTAGCTGCGCGGCTTTTGATCCCGCTTCGTGCTTGCACTGCAAAACGCGGATCCCGTTGTTGATGGTAAAATGTGACTGGCCCGCGGGAACCGTTATGGTCTCGGAAAAAACCACAGTGACCTGGTTTGAGGAGCCAAAGGTGCGAGCGGAGACCAGGTTCGGCGGCACAGTATCGATCCGCACAGTAGCCACCCGGCTCACCAACCGCTTTGCCGGTGTGGTGATGACACACCGGTAACGAGTCCCATGGTCAGCGGCGGTCAGGATGGGGGTGCGGAAATCAGCCTGGGTCGCTCCGTTAATCGCCACGAAGCGGGCTGGCTCCGGTCGTGCTCCTTCCCACTGAAAGGCCGGCGCATCCGAGCTATCCACAGCTACGGATAGGGTCGCCAATTGGCCGGTGCCTGCTGTGATGTCCCGCGGTGGACGAATCGTTCGCAGCCAATGATGGTTTTCATTCTCCGGCCCAACTTTAATTTCAGGCAATCCCTCAGCTTTGATCAAAATGTAATCGACTTCAAATTCGGATAGGCCGCCTGCTGAACCGAGGATGCCAGCCAACCCGGATCGCCCTCGCTGGTGCCAGGTTAGTTGCCAGCCAGCCGGCTCAGGAACAGTTCCATCGGCCAGCCAGGCCTTGGCTCTGACATTTGGCGCCCCCAAATTACCGTTCCCGGTTTGCCCCAACCGCATCCAATACCAGGTATTCGTTTTCCACCTCAAAGTGAGGCTGCCGGGCCCCCAAGCCTGATAATCATTCAGCAATTTGCATTGGCGCCCATGGACTCCCTCCTTTTCCATATCACATAAAACCAGGTTAAGACCTTGGCTGTCGTTGGTGCTGGTTGCGATGCCAATGCCTGCCCGCGCATCGTCACCCGTGCCGAACGCAGTTACCTTGATTTTGGCCAGGACCTCCTGGACCACTTCGTCATAGCCAGGCACCGCATAGAGCAAATGATTTGGATCGCCGTTTTTCACAGTGACCTTGAGCACGCCTTTTGCTTGGGCGTAATAGTCTTGGTCAGGCGGCGTTGATACCCAGTTTGGATCACGAGTGGGACAGTTGAAGTCATCCTGGAATCCGCTGACCACTTGTCCAAAATCGAGAGGAGCATATTGGGCCTGGACTAGGCCTTGGCTCGGGCAGAATCCCCAATAAGCCAGGAACAAGAATTTCAGACCAATGGCTTTGGCCATTTTGCCCCACCCGGGAGATAATAGATGATTAAGCATGGTTCACTCTTTGCGATAACCGGCTCTTCATGTCGCTCACACTAGTGTAGTGTCCCGCAAATAGCTAGACATATCATGCTTCGTCTTTTTGCTGCCGACGGGGTAGTGTGCAACCAGGTTTAATGGCTTCCAACTTGGCCCGCGCACGCTCAATCTTCT
>CAIMWS010000027.1 GCA_903845125.1 uncultured Verrucomicrobiota bacterium | reverse complement strand
TTCCTCCAAGCCGGCAATTAGCCTTTTTACCCACCAGTTTCAGGCGGATTTCAGGTTGAAGGCGGGGTAGGTTCTGGTTCGGTTGTCGGGCGGCAGGAATCCTGCGCCGGGTGATCGGTCAATTGACTTGACCACCGCCCAGGGTGCCTTTCACCGTGCCGCGGTAGGGGCCGCCACCTTCCGGACCGGCTAGTGCGTCAGCCAATGCCTGGCTGTCATGAATGATTTTTTCGATTCCATGCTGGTTAAACCGTTCGAAAAGCCTGCCCGCTCCCAACGGCCTCCAAATCCTGATGGATGAATCCGCCGAGAACCTGCCGCGGCTTTCCCCAGCGGCACGCAGGCAGCGGTATGGTTCGTCGCCCCACCGCGGGTCGCCGCCGAAATGAGGCGGATCCGAACCATTCGTCGGCCTATGCGGGGAGCCCAATCCTGGGTGCCGGATCTTGGGTGAATCGGGTCTGGTTTAGGATGGCGCAGGCAACGGAACGACTTGCCCGTCCAGTTCCGGCAGAACGCTCGTGCCGCTGTTGGCTCTCTGCTTTTTGGTTCCGCACCGCCCGCCGCGGAACCCCTCGGTTGATGGTCTCTAAAATTGCCCCTTTTAGCCCCCATCAAATCAGCACCCTTTCCCAATGGCCAGGATGGGGCCACCACGATGCCGCCCGGCCGCCCGGCCGCGAAAACCGCGCGGGTAAAACCGGCCTCCTGCAGCCCGGCTTTACTGGTCCAGAGGACGATAGTTGACCCCGAGCACTTTCAGGCGTTTCAGGTGCTCAAAAAGGCGTTTATTAAACAGCGTGAAATCTTCCCGGGGCGCCGGTGACCAGCCGATCTCGGCCAGCGCGGCCGCCCGGGGGTAGGCGAAATATTCCGCCTCCCGCTCCGAGTGGATGTATTCCCCCCAGACATTGCCCTGCAGGCCGAGGATGAATTTCCTCTGCGGCTCCGGCAGCCCAGGCGGGACCGGCTCAAATTCAAACACCTTCCGGAGCGGGACGAAGCCGCCGATGCTCTCCGGCTCGCCCGGGCCTTTGCCTTGGGCGTAATCAAAATAGCAGTGCGTGGTGGGGGACATCACCACCTCATGCCCGGCCTGGGCCGCGGCCAGGCCGCCGCTGGTGCCGCGCCAGGACATCACCGCCGCCCCCGGTGTCAGGCCGCCCTCCAGGATCTCGTCCCAGCCCACCAAACGGCGCCCGTGGCGCGTGAGAAAGGCCTCCACCCGGCGGTTGAACCAGGTCTGGAGTTCCGCTTCGGATTTGAGCCCCTGCTCCTTCATCCGTGCCTGGCATTTCGGGCAGGCCTTCCAGCGGTCGCGCGGGGCCTCGTCGCCACCGATGTGGATGAACCGGCTGGGGAAAAGCTCCATCACCCCGGCCAGCACATCCTCCACCAGGGCGAAGGATTCTTCATTGCCTGGGCAAAGGATGTCCGGCTCCACCCCCCAACGGGTGCGCACCGCGAAAGGGCCGCCCCGGCAGGATAAGTGCGGGTAGGCCGTGAGGGCGGCCAGGAAATGGCCCGGCATCTCGATCTCCGGCAGGATGGTCACGTGCCGGTCCCGGGCGTAGGCCACCAGGTCGCGGATCTCGGCAGCGCGGTAAAAGAACGGCCCATAGACGGTGCCATCACCCCGGTCGCGGTTGCCCCGCATGGGCGATTCCTGGCGCACGGAGCCGATCTCCGTGAGGCGGGGATGCTTGGGGATCTCGAGCCGCCAGCCCTGGTCGTCCGTGAGGTGCAGCTGCAGGGTGTTCAGCTTGTGCAGCGCCATGAGGTTCACGAACCGTTTCAGGCCGTCCACCGGCAGGAAATGCCGGGCGGGATCCAGCAGCAAGCCGCGCCAGGGGAAACGCGGGTAATCCTCGATCTCCACACACGGGATGGCCAGGGATTGGCGGGTGCCTGGTTCCGCGCCAGGCGGGCCTGAGGGTGGCCCGGACGGATTGGGCAGAAGCTGCCAGAGCGTGACGCCACCGTAAAACAGCCCGGCCTCCCCCGCTGCGCTGATCCGGATTTCCCCAGGCCGCACCGCCAGCTGATAACCCTCAGCGCCCAGGCGGGTCTCCAAGGATTTCTCCAGCCGCAGCCGGATGGCCGCCCCGGCCGGATCGCCGGCCTGGACGGGCAGGACAACCCCCAGGCGTTTACTCATGGCCGCCGCCAGCTTGCGGGCTTCCGCCTCGGCGCCGGGCCCCGCCTGCAATATGCAGCGCGCCTCCAACTGGAACACCCCCGCCCGCCTTTCCAGGGCCACCGGCCGCGGCAAAAGGCTCGGTTCCGGGCCGCTTTCGGTGCCCGGGGCCGCCAGGCCAAAAGATCCACACATAGCCACCAGTAGCGAGTCCGCCATCCATTTCCATGCTTTCATAACCAAGGTTTACGCGATCCGCATCCAATCCGCAACCCTGTCCGGGGAAAATGCCCAGCCCACCGCGCCGGCGGAAAAAAAAGGGTTCGCGTGCGCGAACCCTCCGGTTGTTGTTTTATTTGGGAACGGGGATCGGGATCAGGCGTCCGGATCGGTCACCAGGAAGCTGGCCTCGTATTTGCCTCGGAATTTCAGGGTGATGCGCCCGGCTTCGTCGCCCTCTTTGGAGGCGGTCAGTTCAATGGGGGCCTCCTGTTTGGTGTCGATGCTTTTCATGGGCACCGTCACGAGCGGTTCCTTGTCCTTGCCGTAGATCAGCAGCTCCAGGCCGTCCGCCTTGCTGCGCACGCCCAGGATGAACAACGGAACGGAGACTTCACCATCCGGGCCCGTGACGCTCACCAGGTTGAGGGAATCCTTGGCGACCACCGTGTCGCCATTCTTGGGAACCAGACGGTGGGTCCACAATTGGGCCACTGGCACCACCTTGTCCCCGGCTTTGGCCATCCGGTTGGCGGTGAGCTTGCACTCGGGGATGACCAACACCCCGTATTCCCCTTCTTTGGCCCCCACCGCGTATTTGAGGTCGGCATCCACCTTGACGGGCGCGGATTTGAGGGCCGCCAGGTTCATATGGGTGGCCAGGGCATATTTGAGCGCTTCCTCACGGGAGAGCGATTCTTGCGCGGAAGCCCAGTTCGCGAGGGTCAGCAGCGCGGCCAGCAGGATCGTTTTTTTCATGTTCAGTTTCACTTTTGTTTTGTTTGTTAACCTTTCCTCTACACTATTGGATAACGCTCCGGGGGGCGAAGCGGTTACCAAAATTTTTTCAGTCGCGCGGTTTCACCTTCAGCAGGTCGATGGTCAATTCCTGCTCGGTGGGGGCCAGCTTTTCCGCCAGTCGCTTTTGCTCCGGGGTCAGCTCCGAGTCGATGCCGTCCAGCATGCGGTAAACAATTTCCCGGGTGCGCCGCACGGTATCCTGGTGCACGGCCTTCATTTCGTTGACGGCCCGATCGATGGCGGTCTGAATTTTGGCCCGCTGGGGCTCGGTGAGCGAGAGCCGGCGCTGGAGCGTTCGCATGGCGTAATCATTCCAGCGCTCCGGGTTGAACCGCTGGCGCATCTCCTGGCGCGTGAGGCGCTGGCCGATCAGGCCGCCGATGAACCCGCTGACGAGCACGATGGCGGCCAGGATCCCGGCGATTTTGGCGTGCAAAGATATTTTCATAGCAAACCCAGCAGGTCCGGGACGATTTGTTCGAGTGGCGGTCGCAGGGAGGGCGGCGGGGGTTTCGAGGGATCCACGAGCACCCCGGCCAGCAGCACCAGGCTCAATACCGCCAGGGCCCGCCGGCTCATGCCCAGCCAGACGGCCTCCCAGGAGGCGGCCCGGGGTGCGCCCAGCCGGGCGGTGATCCGCGTGGCGAAGCCCAGGGGCATGGCAGCCGGCGCTTCCGCCCCTTTCCGGGCGGCCGCGGCGCATTCCTGCCAGCGGCGGTCAAAATTTTTCATGCGGGTAATCCTTTTTGAATTGAGCGGCCAGGCGCCGCAGCTTGTGCCGCGCCCGGAACGCGCGCACCTTCACTCCCGACCGGCTCCAGCCGGTCAGCCGGGCGATTTCGTTGACGGATTTTTCCTCGAGATCCAGCCATTGGAGCAGCAACCGGTCCTCCGGGGGCAGGCGGCTCAAAAGCGCTTGCACCAGTTCTGCTGCGCCCGTCTCCCCCGGCGCCGGCGCCTCCGTCCCGGCCACCAGGTATTCCAGCCACTGGGTTTCCTCCTCGGAGAGATCCGACCAGCGGATTTCCGGGCGCCGTTTTTCGCCACGCAGCGCATCCATGCAGGTGGTGAACGCCAGCCGGGAGACCCAGTGCTCCAGCGGGATGCCGGCCCGCGGCTGGAATTGGTCCAGGCGGGTGAACAGCTTCAGGAAAACCTCCTGCGCCAGGTCCGTTTCGGCCATGCGCTGCGGCCGGTGCGCCCGCACCACCTTGATGACCGTGGGATACAAATGCCCGACCAGGACACAGGCAGCGTCCGGGTCGCCCTGGCGGGCTTTTTCCAGGACCGCCAGCACATCGATGGTTTCCTCGGTCATGCGTTTTCACCACTTCCACACGCTTCTGTTAACGTCAATCCCCGGCAGCCGGTTACAAAATATTTCCATATTTCCATTTTCCCGGTAAGGCAGGCCCCAAAAATCCTTTTGTATAGGGTAGAAACCATGCCCGGCCGGATTGGGGCTGGGCACCAGCCATCCAGGCCAGGGCTTGGCGGGTCCACTCCGCCTCCGCCCAAGGCCCGTCTGCCGCTTCCGCCACGGTGGCCGGCGCCGCAAAAAGACCGGGCTTTTGCCCTTTTTCAGCCTGGGAAAAAACGCCCGGACTCGCTCTGGTGAGCGCCGGGAATGGTTGTTCAGAGGTTTGAGCGGTGGGTAGGGATGTGCCCGCCCTGTCCTTGGGGCGTGATCCCTTCGGCGGATCCGCCTCGCGATCTCGGGGTCTGCCAGCGGTAGGCCTTATTCGCCTCAACCATGTGGCAAAAAATGGCTGGCCGGCCTTGCCGTCCCCTTTTCCGGGCGGACGTCAGCCGGCTTTTCCAGCCCCGACGCGAAAACCGGGGGATTTTCGCAAAAATCCCTTACGGGCCATTCCGGGCTGGATTGAATCAATCCGGCAAAACCGGGTGGGATTATCCCCTCTTGGTGATGTTATAAGGCGCTTATTGCCAGAAGGTTGGGACCAGGAAATGGGATGGGTATGCAAGGATTATCTAATCATAATCATCAATATATCTTATCGCTCGCCGGATTAATAAATTTTCCGGCTAATTAATACTATTAATATATCTTATTATAGCCCATAATCTACCCACCTCCGGATTCCAGTTCCGCAGCTGAAAGATCCCGTTATTGCACATATTATGATCAATAATTGCATAAAAAATGCGCATTAGGTCAATTCACGGTAAAAATAAGCCAATAAATGACTAGTCTTTGGATTAGACATTAATTGCCAACCATTAGATGCTTTGATGCACATGCAGCCTGACTTTGATCGGGAACGCCGCCTCGGAAGGGGTGGGTGCGCCGCCGGAAACCGGATTTCCGGTCGGTGTGGTTCTTTGCATGTAAACCTCGGCCAGCCAGTTGGCGGTGGTTCACGATAAACCCTCAGTAAAGTTATGATCCTACGAACAACACTCCGAACATTGGCCGTCTTGTCGATGCTGCTGGTTGGGGGGCAAACGACACAGGTCGCCGCCCAAAGCGCATCTTCAGCCACGGTTACCGCACCCAACCTGCTTGGCTTGTCCAAGCCGGTGGCGGGTGACACGCAAATCCTCTTCCGCGGCAAGAACGGGCCGTTCCGCCTGCAATCCCGGTCTTCCCTGGATACCAATGCCGTTTGGTTCGACTTGGTCGGCGCCAAGATAACCACCCTCCAAAACGACCTTTACCTGGCCTCCTTCCCGATGGGGCGCGAAGATGTCGCCTACTACCGGGTGGTGAGTGAAAACGAAACCATCGCCGAGCTGAAGGGCTGGTCCGCGATGCTGCAGGTTTCCGCGCCGGCGAACAAATCCTATTTCGTGGCCGGCGAACGCCCGGTGATCACCATCACGATCCTGGACACCTTCGCCCTCGGCGTCACCCGCAATGAGCTCTCCACTCTGTCGCTCTATATGCAGGGACCCATGGAGCCGAAGCTCACGGTGTCGGCCGTCAAGCTGCTCAATGCCACAGCTGACCGCTCCAAAACCCCCCATCATTACATCAACCTGAAGACCAATCCGGATGTCCAGGTCAACGGCAATGTGCTGACCTATACCCTCCAGCCGGTGACCGATGAATTGCCCGGCACCTACACCATCTCCCTGCGGGCCGTGCTGGGAGCCGATACGCTCCAGCAGATCATGAAGTTTGCGGATGTGCAGATCGGCACCGCCACCGTGGAAACCCCGGTGTTCACCAAAGCCAGCTGCGCCAAGTGCCATGAAGGCTCGATCAGCGGCAAGATTTACATGCACCATATCGATCCGAGCGGCACCTCCCTGGGCAGCTGGTCGCTGGATTTCCAGCCTGAGCGCAGTTGCGCCGCCTGCCATAACAACGAAGGTTACGCCGCCTTCACGGACTATTACTCTACGAACCGCATCCCCGACCAATTGGTCCGCCGGGCCCACGGCGTGCATATGGGCGAAGAGTTGACCTCCGAGGCCAGCACGAACGCCACCAAGGGCATTTTCCGCAATTACACCCACGGTTTGTTCCCGGTGGACATCCGGAATTGCACCACGTGCCATGCGGATGACCGCTGGAAAACGACCCCCACCCGCGTGTCCTGCGGCAGCTGCCATGACAACATCTGGTTCGGCAGCAAGACCGCCGTGCCGGGAACCATGGAGAAACATACCGGCGGCGAGCGCACCGATGCGACTTGCTCAACTTGCCATTCACCTGAAGACATCGCCGGCTACCATCAAGTGCCCGCCCAACCGATGGATCAAGTGGACGTCACCATGACGCCTCCCGCCAATGGCAAATTCTATACCACCGGTGACAAACCGGTTGTCACCGTGGTGATCAAGAACGACGCGACCAATGCGATCGACCATACGCTGGTGTCCTCCACCAACTTCTCGGCCGCCAATCTGTATGTCTATGGGCCTCGCGCCCTGGCCAAGCCGGTGCTGACCACCATCGCCCAGGACGGCAACTCGAAGCTGTATGCCTCCGTGACGAGCACCAAGGGTGGACCTTGGGATATCAATGGCAAGGTGTTGAAGATCGGCATCAATGGCAGCGCGCCGCAAAACATCACCATCGTGGGCGCCGCCAGCATGGTGACACCCGCTGAAGTGGTCGCCTCCTTGAATGCGGTGATCACCAACCTGAACGGTGGCGCCAAAGCCTCCATCGCCAGCACCACCAATGTGAATATCAAGACCTCCATCGCTGGCGCCAATGCCCGGATCGAGATCTACAATGGCGACGTCACCACGGCCATGGGCTTGAAGGCCGCCGGTGTGACCATGGAGCCGGATGTCACTGTGGCGCAAGGTTCCACGCAAGCCAACGATCTCCGCACGGATGCACGGGCGACCAAGACCGCCGCCAGCATCACCTACCAGCTGGACGATGTGGGCAGCCTGGCCACAGGCACCTACAATGTCTTCATGTATTATGTGCCGGTGGCCGGCAAGGTTCCGGGCATGACGGTGACCACGGGCATTGGCCATATGACCTTCCAGGTCGGCAGCACGAATGTTGAAAAGCGCATCGCCATGAACTGCAAAGATTGCCATGGCGAAGTGATCTTCCACTTCACCGAGCACATCCATCCGGAGCCGTTTGACGTCGATTACTGCGTCGCCTGCCATGACTACAACCGCCAGGGCACCGGCGAAGGATTCAAGAACCAGGGTGGCACTTCCACCAGCGGTTGGAGCGGTTACGGCGCCATGCCGATCGTTACCCGCGTCCACGGCGTTCACAAAGGACGCTATCTGAATTATCCGGAGAAGGTCTATGCCAACGCAACGCCTGACACGTTTGGCCATATCATCTTCCCGCAGGACCTGCGGAATTGCACGAAGTGCCATGCCGAAAGCTCCACCTGGAAACAGAAACCGGCGCGGATCGCCTGTATGGCCTGCCATGACAGCGACGATGCGAAGGCCCACGGCAAGCTGATGACCTATATGCCTGATCCGAGCGATCCGTTCAGCGCTGATTCAGTGGAAACCTGCGAAATCTGCCACGGTGCGGATGCCGAGTTTTCGCCGGATAAGGTGCACGCCATTTCGAAGCCTTACACGCCCCCGTATCCCCGGGAACCCGTTGATTAACCTTTAGGTTATTCGTTTAAAACCAATGG
>CAIMWS010000026.1 GCA_903845125.1 uncultured Verrucomicrobiota bacterium | reverse complement strand
GGTAACGCTCACCCAGCAACCGGTGAGCCAGACGGTAAATCCAGGTGCCAATGTAACCTTCGTCGTGGCGGCCACCGGGACGGGGCCGCTTACTTTTCAATGGAAACTGAGCGGTTCGCCCATCACCGGGGCTACCACCGCCACTTTGTTGCTGACCAATGTGGCCAGCACCAACGCCGGGACTTACACCGTGGACGTGAGCAACGTAGTGGGGACATTGACCAGCACCGGGGCAAACCTGATCCTCAATGTTCCCGTAACGATCACCCAACAACCGGAGAGTCAGACGGTGAATCCAGGTGTCAATGTGGGCTTTATGGTGGTTGCCTCGGGGACGTTGCCGCTGACTTACAAATGGAAATTCAATGGTTTGCCCATCACCGGGGCCACCAATGACAGTTTGTTGCTGACCAATGTGACCAACGCCAACGCGGGGACTTACACGGTGGAAGTGGACAATGTGGTAGGAGTGGTGGCTAGTGCCGGGGCGATGTTGAGCGTGAACACGCCGGTAACGATCACCCGGCAACCGGTGAGTCAAACGGTGAATCCAGGTGTCAATGTGGGCTTTATTGTGGTTGCCTCGGGGACGTTGCCGCTGACTTACAAATGGAAATTCAACGGTTCGCCCATCACCGGGGCCACCAATGACTGTTTTACATTGTATAATGTGGCCAGCGTTAATGCCGGGATTTACACGGTGGAAGTTGGCAACGTGGTGGGAACGGTGGTCAGCACTGGAGCGACGTTGCGTGTGAACACGCCGGTAACAATTACTCAGCAACCCGTGAGCCAGGTGCTTACCCAAAATAGTGCGGGAACCTTCACCGTGGCGGCGACGGGGACGGAACCCCTGGTTTACCAATGGAGCAAGGACGGCCAATTCTTAGCCAATCAAACCAATGCCTTCTTGAGTTTGGCAGGTGTGCAATCTGCGGACGCTGGGGTTTACAGGGTGACCGTAAGTAATGTCGTAAGTTCAATTGCAAGCGAGGCGGCAGAACTGCAGGTGCTGCTGCCGCCCAGCATCATCCAGCAACCGAAAGACCAAACTATCATCCAGGGCAAATCCACAGCATTCTTTGTGTGGGCGGATGGGGCTGGACCTTTGTGTTACCAGTGGACCAAGGATGGGGCGGTATTACCGGGGCAGACAAATGCGATTCTGATTTTTCAGGGCGTGCATCTGGCGGATGCGGGGAGTTATCAAGTGATCGTCACCAATGCTGTCGGCTCGGTTGCCAGCGCCCCAGCCCGGTTGGAGGTGTTGGTGCCCCCAGCTATTATCCAGCAGCCGGCCAACCAGGTGGTGATCGCCAGTAATATGGCCGTATTTCGCGTCATGGCCAGCGGAACCATTCCGCTGAGCTATCAGTGGTTCAAAGACGGTGAACCATTGTTTGAAGAGAATACGGCCATGATGAATTTAGCGGTGGTCGAAACGAACGATGAAGGAGAAATCATCCAGATGCAGCAGGCAACTTTGTTGACGTTGAATCTTGCATCCGCCCGAGGAATCCACGCGGGCGACTTCTCAGTGGTGATCACGAATGTTGCCGGATCCATTACGAGCGACATGGCACATCTGGAGGTGCTGTTGCCGCCCGTGATCAAGAAGCCGCCGATCAGCCAGGAGGTGGTAGAGGGAGGCCTAGTACGTTTTGAAGTGGCGGCGGAGGGCACGCCACCGCTGAAATATCAGTGGCGGTTTAACGGAGAGGCGATGGTGGGGCAAACCAACCTTTGGCTGGAGGTGGAGGGCGTCACAACTGCGGAGGATGGAGGATACAAAGTAGTGGTGGGCAACAGGGCAGGGGAGGCGGTCAGCGAAACCGCTTGGTTGAAGGTGGGTATTCCACCCCGGATTCTAGTGCCGCCGGAGGCGGTGACTTGCACTAATGGCGATAGCATTACCCTGAGTGTGGTGGCCACTGGTTCCATGGCCCTGCATTACGAGTGGCGGAAGGATGACCAGGTATTGGCCGCGCCGGATGAACCGCAATTGGCACTGCAGAACGTGGGGCAGGCGGAGACAGGCACTTACATGGTGCGGGTTTGGAATAAGTGGAGCGAAACCAATAGCCCGGGGGCTTTGGTAACTGTTTCGTCGACCACTCCGGCCATGCTTTCGCCGGTGGCGGGCATGGTTTGGCTCGGTCCTGGCAGTTTTGTGATGGGAAGCCCGGAGAGTGACCCGGATAGCACTCCTGCCGAACGTCCGCAGACCCGGGTTTATCTCACGCGTGGATTCTTCATGCAGGAACACGAGGTGACGATGGAGGAGTATGCAAGTGTTATGGGAGACATTCCAGGCATCTCAATAAATTCAGATAATGCCAGTTTTCCGGTGGAGAAAATTTTGTGGAATGAGGCGGTGCAGTATTGCCAGGCATTGAGCGAGCGGGAGCAGGCGGCGGGCCGTTTGCCCGCTGGGTATGCGTATCGGCTGCCGACGGAGGCGGAGTGGGAGTATGCTTGCCGGGCAGGGACTACGACCAGGTACAGCTTCGGAGATGATATGGGTTACTCGGCGATCGTTACCAATGATTGGTGCATATTGAACAGCTTTCGTCATCCGAATACTGTGGGGAAAAAAATCCCAAATCCGTGGGGCTTGTATGACATGCATGGCAATGTAATGGAGTGGTGTTCGGATTATTGGAAGGAAGGACATCCTGGAGGGGAGGTTACCGATCCAAAGGGGCCTTTATCGGGATCCAACAAGGTTGTGAAAGGGGGAGGGTATCACTCTTTGCCTCAACATGCACGATCAGCCTACCGGACTTCTGCCTCCCCTGGTGCGGGACAAGGGGAATTGGGCTTCCGCGTCGTCCTGGCCCCTCTAGGGCCATAGAGGCGGGTGGGGTGGGGGATCGCTGCGGGGGGGAAGGGGGGGGCGAATCCGATACCACCTTTCGCCACGTTTTGTGGCTGCCATCGTGGGCCAGTATGGGAGGAAAATCCTGAGTGCGGCACCCTTCGTCAGCGGCAGCGCGGGAAACCGCATAATAATTTCCCCCGGCGCGCTGTTGACGATGCCCGAGTGCCCATGCCATGATCTTCAAATGAACATATTCAAAGACTCGAAAATCCTCGCCAGCAGCGGGGTATTTTTAACCTTCGCTTGCGCGGGCTTCGCCGCTTCGTCGGGATCGCCGTTTTACGGAGATCCGCCGGATAAGAATCATCCGTGGGCGGTGCATGATCAAAACCGGCCGCAGCCGAAGATTGTGACCCCGGGCACCTTCAGCACTCCGGAGCAGGCCGGCAAGCCGCCCGCGGACGCCCGCGTGTTGTTTGACGGCACGGACCTTGCCAAGTGGGAATCCACCAAGGAGGGCAATCCCCCCGCCAAGTGGTTGGTGAAGGATGGCTACATGGAGGTTACCGCCACGGGGGACATCCGGACCACCGAGAAATTCGGGGATTGCCAGTTGCATGTGGAATGGGCCCCGCCCGGCGAAGTGAAGGGCGACAGCCAGGGCCGTGGCAACAGTGGCATTTTCCTGATGGGCCTGGTGGAAGTGCAGGTGCTGGATTCCTACAACAACCTCACCTACGCCGATGGCCACGCGGCCTCGGTTTATGGGGTGAATCCACCGCTGGCCAATGCCTTGCGTCCGCCGGGCACTTTTCAGGTTTATGACATCGTATTCCGGCGGCCCATTTATAAAAACAACCAACTGGTGGATCCCGGCTACGTCACGGTGTTTGTGAACGGCGTGCTGGCGCAGGACCACACCCCGCTGGAAGGACCCACCGGCCACATGGGGCGTTCCCGTTCCCGGCCGTTCCCGGAGAAAGGGCCGCTGGTGCTGCAGGACCATGGCAACCCGACGCGCTTCCGCAATATCTGGTATCGTGAATTGCCGCCCCGGGCCATTGAGGGTGGTACCGATGGCATGCTCACCGAAGAGGCCACCACGGCCAAGCGGCAGCAAACCGCAGCCGCCATCCGCCTGGATGCCGCCTCCTTGAAAAACCCCTCCAACCCGATGCCGGAAATGCTGCGCTGGATGGAATCGCTGGTGTATGAAAAAGACGAGGCCGTGGCGCAGAAGGTGGAAAAAATGGCCGCCGCATACCTGGAAGGCGTGATTGCGCTGCCCGCTGATAAAATCGGCTCCAAGCGGGATGAAGTGCGCCATTTGAGCAGTGTCTTTAAATACCTGATTCGCTTCAAGATCCTGCCCGCCGAATTCGCGCCCGCGGCGGCCACGGAGGAACTCATCAAGAAGCAGGGCTGGGACAAACGGCGCCCATAGCATCGCCCGGGTTGCTGGTTCGTGATTCAAACCCACTGCTTTAAACGGCGGTGGGTTTTTGTATTCCAGAGGATCCCTCTGGATCGGATTTGCATTAGCCATTAGGTATGGGTTGGATTAGTATGGTTCTGAATCGACAAGGGCACCTGTTGTTTATTGCAGTGATGGTCCATGGCCAGTAAAGGCGACGATTCTTCTGCAACCCAATGAAACGGATCGCCGGCCGGTGGAGCGTCCTCGGAGCCATTCCCGCAGGAGATCAAACGCAAAGCCATCCAGGCAGACGCCAAACAGAAACTCCAAAACCGCCGGCCAAACATTCCAAATCAGCAAAGTTAATCCAATTCCGGCCCGGCAATGAAAAAGGAAGATCGGTTGAAACTCCCAATATTGGATCGACCTTATAACTGCATCCCTTTGAGAATGAGGTGATTGTCCCTTGGTGATGAACGGCGGGGCAATTGACAGACTCGCGTTTAGAATTTGCGGAATTGCCTATAATCCTTAAGTTGAGTTGTGTTGCATAGGAGCAGGGCAATCTCCCCAACATGGCAATCGGGGTTCAGGAGTGGGGATGATGAACCACCGGCAAGACAGTGATTATGAAAAACGAATTAACTACCGGGCTTCAGCCGAAAATGCTTGGCCGTTGTTTTCTCGCATTGTTCCTGGCCCACGCTTTTCATCTCCCCGCCAGCGATTGGCCGCAATACCGAGGCCCCACCCACGACGGCGTTTCAACCGACCGGACCCGGCAAACCTGGCCCGCAGCAGGCCCGGCCTTGCTTTGGCAAACGACGTTGACGGATGGGTTTAGTTCGTTCGCGGTGAGCCAGGGCAAGGCTTATACGCTGGTGGAGCGCCTGGCAGCTGGCAAAGCCAAAGAAATGTGCCTGGCCCTGGATGCCGCCACCGGTGCGGAACTGTGGGCCACAGCCATCGACCGCGCGCTTTATACCAGCGGCGGCGACGATGGCACCTCCGACAACCGCGGGGGCGACGGCCCTCGCTCAACCCCCAGTGTGGATGGCAACCGGGTATATACCTTGTCCGCCTACCAGATCCTGAGCTGTCTGGATGCAGCCAGCGGGGACTTGCTCTGGCAAAGGAACATCCCGTCGGAATACGGCGGCCAGGTCATTTCCTGGCAGAACAGCGCATCCCCTTTGGTCGAAGGCGGCCTGGTCTTTGTGAACAGCCCCAGCAGCGGGCGGAACCTGATGGCCTTCGAAAAGCTGACCGGTGAACTTGCCTGGAGCGGTTTCAGCGATAAAATGACCCATGCGACTCCCGTGTCCACCACCATCCTCAGCCGCCGGCAAGTCATTTTTTTTACGCAATCGGGATTGGTTTCGGTGGTGCCGGAAACTGGTGTGGAACTCTGGCGTTACTCCTTCCCCTATAATGGCACCTCTACCGCAGCTTCGCCTGTTGTGGCGGGAGACATTGTGTATTGCTCCTCCGGATACAACGTGGGGGCGGCAGCCATCCGCCTGAGCCTGGTGGCGGGCCAGTTCAAGGTCACTGAGCTTTGGCGCAAGTCGAACCAGCTCATGAACCAGTGGAGTACCCCGGTGCATTATGGCGGTTATCTGTATGGCCTGTTTGGCCATGCCCAATATGGTTCGGCACCGCTGAAATGCGTGGAGTTGGCCACCGGCAAGGAAAAATGGTCCCAGCCCGGTTTCGGCCCGGGGGGTGTCCTGGCCGTTCAGGATAAGATCCTGGTTCTGAGCGACACTGGGGAATTACTGCTGGTGCAGCCGAATCCGCAAGCCCTCACCATCGTCAGCCGGTTTCAGGCCGTGGCGGGTAAATGTTGGAACAGCCCGGCAGTTGCTGATGGCATGCTGTATGTGCGTAGCACCCAGCAAGGAGCCTGCTACGACTTATCCGATCCGGCTCCGCCCCGGTTGCGGGTTTCCGCCACCTGGGTCGCTCAAGGGCTTCAGTTGGCCTTGATGGCGGAAGATGGAAGCGACATATCCGCAGGGCGTTTGAGCAAGATCCAGGTGCGCACCGCCACCAGCTTGCTTTTGGACATCAGCCAATGGGAAGCGCTGACCAGCGGAATATCCATCACCAACGGCTTTATCCAGATCACCAACCTGAACGGCGCATTGCCCCAGCAGTTTTTTATCCTGTCGGAAGCCCCATGATCCGGATCTTGGGAACCCGAAGCGCAGCGAATCAGGGCGGGCAGGTCAGCAAGTGCTGCAGCAATTCCTCGAAGTTGCAGGTGGCCGCCGCGCAGTATTTATCCGCCGCGCCGTAATAAACGAACAGGGTCTTGTCGATGACTACCGTGCCGCACGGAAAACACGCTCCCCGGTAATAACCTTCCAACTCGTAGTCTGTTTCCGGTTGCAGGAGCCAATCGGGGGTGCGATGCAGGACTGTGCCCGGATCTTCCAAGGCCAGGAGCAGCGCGCCCAGGCGGTAGAATTTGTCGGGTCCCACCGCGTGATACAGGGTGAACCAGCCATGCTCGGTTTTGATGGGCGGTGTGTTGATGCCCAACTTATTGGCTTCCCAAGGATACTGGTTTTTGATCAGCAGCTTGCTGGGCGAGGCCGCCAGGCCCATCAGATCCTGGGCCGAGGTGATCCAGGCGCAGGCGTGCTCCGTGCCATATTGCTCGCCGAACCACTCCAGCGGCCGGTGCATCATGAAGAATTTATCGTCGATTTTTTCCGGGAACAGGATGACATCGCGGTCGTTCAGTAGCGGATCGGTCAGCCAGCCGGCGCGAATCCATTTCTTGAAGTCCTGGGTCATCAGCAGGCCGGTCACCGAGGCGTTGACCCGCAAGTACCGTGGGAACTCGGGAGGGCAGGGGGGGGTGATATACTTTTTCCGCACCTCCGGCAGCCAAAACTGGCCGAATGGATAATGCCGGCACGCGTAGGTGATGTAATACCAATCCCCCATTTTGACGATGCGCGGATCCTGGATGGTGGCGCCGTCGAAACCCTCGGCGCTGGGATTCAGCGCCGGTTGGTCCGACATTCGCTCGAAATGCAGGCCATCGGTGGCGCGCGCCAGGCCGAAGGAGCATTTGTAATCCTCGTGCGATTCGGCCGCCCGGTAGAGCAGCAAAACCTCCTTCCGCTCCGGATCATAGCAGGCTCCGGGATTGAAAACGGCCAAATCCTCCCACGGATGGTCCGGATGCGGAGACAGGATCGGGTTGCCCTCGAATCGCTGTAATTTCATAATTTAATCGGCAAGCGAGCTCCGGGATCACAAATACCACGGCGCGCGCAACGGCCGGGAGGCGATGCGGGCCTGGGCCTCCGGGTCGTTGAGGAATTGCTCCTTTTGCGGATCCCAAGTCAGTTTCCGGCGCAGCCGCAGTGCGGCGTCGGCCACGTGGCACATTTGGTCCGTCAGGATGGCCTCTTCCACGGGGCAAATCGTCTGCACCCGGCTTTTCACCGAGTCCAGCAGGTCGCGGACATGGTTGTGGCTGCGCTTGAGCTGGACTTTGTAGCTCGCGGCTTTTTCATCCAGCAGTGACTCCGGTTGCACATGGATGCCCTCGCGGTCCACATGCACCCAGCCGTCGGTGCCCTCAAAAGAAGTTCCGTGGGTGCTGATACGGCGGTAGTGGTTTTTCCATTCCTGGAAAAGCGGCCAGGGCTCGCCCGTGGCTGCGCCCGTATTACCGGCGTTGGGCGTGCCGATGAATTTCAGGGTCACGCCGTTGGCAAACTGGTAATTCACATCCCAGATGGTTGCGGTATCGCACGCGCCGGAAGTCGGGATGCGTCCGGTTCCCTCGACGGCAATGGGTCCCGCAAAGAGAGCGGCTCCGCCGGCCCATACCGCGATATCCATGGGATGGATGCCCCAACCCGTGATGAATCCGAGCGAATAATCCGAGATGAACCACCAGGTTTTTTTGTAGCCGTCGTCGGAACACCGGTCCTCCGTGTAAGGTTTGAACGGGGCCGGCCCGGACCAAAAATCATAATTCAAGGAGGGCGGCACCGGCACCATCCTGGTCGATCCGCCCGGGGCGCTGCCGGGTGCCCAGACATTGATGTGCTTCAGCTGGCCGATGCGGCCGTTGCGCACGATTTCACAGGCCAGCCGGAAGGCGTCCCCCGAGCGCTGCTGGGTGCCGAATTGGAACAGCCGCTTGCGGTTTTGCACTTCGGCCCGCAGCACCTGGTGCTCTGCCAGGCTCAACGCCAGCGGTTTCTCCACATATACATCCTTGCCGGCGCGCAGTGCCGCCAGGGCCGCCGGCACATGCCAGTGGTCCGGCGTGGCCACGAGCACCACATCGATATCGGCCCGGGCCACCAGCTCGCGGAAATCCCCATAGGCCATGCAATCCTGGTTTTTGTAATGCTGGTTGACCTGGTTGCGGGCCAGTTCCAGCTGGTCCTTTTTCACGTCGCACACCGCCACCACGCGGGCGTCCTTTTGGGCCAGGAAATTGCTCATGTCGCCCCTGCCTTGGGGGCCCAACCCCACGCAGCCCACGGTGATGCGTTCGCTGGCGGCGGTGGTTCCTTCGGCCCCGAGCGCCGTGGCGGGAGCCAGGGAGGGTGCCACCATGGTCGCGATCGATGCTCCCGCGGCTTGTTTCAGGAAGCCGCGCCGTGTCATTGGTTTTATTGGTCGCATAGTCGGATTCTCTTTTTCGATATTGATAGCCTGATTCTGTCCCAAGGTCACTCTTAAACCGTAACCGGTGCTTAGGGCTTCTTTTCCTCGGGATCTTTTACGAATCGCTCGAGGAATTTTTCCGGCGTCAGCCCGGACTCGTTCAAATGGGTGATTTTGCTCCAGCCGGCCGGCCCGGGGCCGGTGGCCGTCTCCAAAAATTCCCTGGCCACGGCTTTGCGGGAAGAATCCAGTGGCCATTGGGCTTCCAGCTTCCGGCACTCATCCCTTAGCTGGGTCCAGCGCACCAGCCAGGCGTAGCGCACCGGCAGGTGCCCCTGTCGTACCCGCCAGGCCAGGTCGGGATGGGATTCCACCGCCGCTTCCGCCCGCCGCCAAATGGCTTCGGCTTGGGCCAGAGTTTTGAATTTGAGGAATGGAACATCCGAGGGCGAAAAACAGGTCAGGTTGTGGCCGCGGGCCGCCTCCTGCATCAGGTTCATGTAATCGGCGATGGGTTGGGCCGCCGGGCCATAATAACCTTCCAGGAATTCCCGGATCAGCGCCCGGTCGTCCAGGCGGGGATCCCACAACAGTTGGGCCAGCACCCAGGCCCGCAGCTCCGCCATTTCCGCGCCTTGGGACTGATAGGCGCCCTGTTCAAAAAGGCCCCGCACATGATGCTGCTGGAAAAAACGCACGTTCGGCCCCAGCGAATACCAGTTGGGATGCGGTTGCAGGTAGTGTGCAAAATCGGTCGTGTAATCCCAGATGTATAATCGGTCGCTGATCCGCGACCAATCCTGGATATCTCTGGCGAAGGCGGCATTGGCGGGGGCGTCCAGTGGCACCGCGAAATTGCACTCAATGCTGCAGAGCCGCACGATCACGTTGGGCCGCGGCTTCAGGTTTTTAGGGGCTTTTC
Organism: uncultured Verrucomicrobiota bacterium; assembly: GCA_903845125.1. Lineage (GTDB taxonomy): Bacteria > Verrucomicrobiota > Verrucomicrobiia > Limisphaerales > UBA1319 > CAIMWS01. The sequence goes on along the minus strand of CAIMWS010000026.1, from coordinate 2,609 downwards.
GGGTGTATTGGTAGGCCAGCGTGTCGATGGCCACCTGGGGGAATTCCGGCCCGATCTTTTCCGCCACGTAATTGACGAAGCTCAGCATGGATCCCGCCGGGCCGCCCTCTGCGTCGTCGATCGCTTTGCAGCCGGGGCATTCGCAGGCGCCGTACCAGTCGTTCTGCGACACCGAGATAATCCTGGCCTCGGGCGATTCCTTGAGCCATTCGCGCACCCGTTGCACCACAAAGTCCCGCAATTCCGGGCTGGCCAGGCAGAGCTGCGCGTGGTCGGTGGTGCGCTTGCCTTTGCGGTAGCTGTACCATTCCGGGTGTTCCTTGAAAAATTTTTCCGGGGGCACCAGTGGGTAGAACGTGTGTACAAAGCCTTTGTAGGCGATTTTCCCGCCCATCTCGACAGTCAGCCGTGCACTCTGGCTGTTGGAAAAGTTTCGCACCGCCCAATCCCCGTCGAAAGCCAGATACCAAAATGGATCCCGCGATTCAAACGGCGGTTGGAAACGGACGTTCAACTCCCCCAGCACCAACGATTCATTGCGTGGCATGCGGGTGGCCCAAGGGGTCCACCAGCGCACCTGGCACTCCCGCTGCAAAAAATAAGAGACCGCATAGAGTGTCCCGCGCGGCCGCCCGCCCGCCAGCAGCAGCCAGTCGCCGCTGGTTTTGATGATGATTTCCTCCTGGCCGAGCTGGTCGAAAGGCACCTCTGGGAATTTTTCCCGGGCCACCGGGCCGGCGCCGATCAGGATGGCCTGCGCGGGCGCCCCACCGCTGGCCTCGCGGACTTCGAAATCCGCCCCGGTAATCGTTTTCAAGGTGACGGCCAGTTCGCGCGCGGCGCGCAGTTCCGGGGCGGTGGCTCCAGCTTGCGTGAGGATGGGGACTTGGGCTTTCCCGGCTTGGGTGAGAGCCAGACCGGCGTTGCTGATTGGGGAGCCCATCAGGGTGATGAGCAGGATACAAAGGATGGTTTTCATGGGCTTGATTTCGGTTTGAGCGCCTGGCTTGCCAGCAGCGTCAATGGCAGGCCGTTTATTCATCGTTCAAAAGCGGCCGGTTCCCCATCGCTTTGGCGGGCGTGGGAAACCGGTCACTGCCAATAGGGATCAGGCGATGAAGCTGTAATCGTAAGGTTGGCGCATTTCGCGCGCCAGCCACGTGTTGGCCTCGTAGTCATCCGCGAATTTTTCCTTCTCCGGATCCCATTTCAGCGGCCGGTTCAGGCGCACTGAGAGAACCCCCAGGTGGGCCACTGAAATCGAGCGGTGACCGATTTCCACATCGCAGATCGGATCTTTGCGCGACCGGATGCATTCAAAGAAATTGCCCATGTGGTTGTCGCTCTTGTAAAGCCGTGTGGCTCCGGTCGGGAGCGGTTCTTCCAGCATTTCCGGCCGGCTCGCCTTGATGGTTTCCCGGTTGACGAAAATCCAGCCATCCGTCCCTTCAAACCGTACCCCGTTGGGCGCCTGGTTGGTGATGACCATTTGCACCCCATTGGCATAGCGGCAATGGATGAGGTAATCGCACGCCGCGGTGTAGCCCCCGGGCACCATTTCCTTCAGCGACCGGCCCCAGACTTCGATCGGGCCGCTGCGTTCGGTGCCGTTGCCCCACTGGGCAATGTCGTTGTGGTGGGCGCCCCAATCGGTCATCTGGCCGCCGGAGTAGTCGTACCACCAGCGGAAGTCCCAGTGGCAGCGGCGGGGGGTGTAGTCCGCCTTGGGGGCCTGTCCCTGGTAAAAATCCCAATCCAGCCCGGTTGGGGGTTTTTCCCCGGGGAACGGTCCGCTGCGGGGACCCGTCGGCAGGCCGGAGACCATGTATTGCAGCTTGCCGATGCGCCCGTTGCGGACCAGCTCGCAGGCCAGCCGGAACCGGGCATCACTACGCTGCTGGCTGCCCACTTGGAGGATGGCTTTGTTTCGGCGCACCGCCCGGACGAGGCGTTTGCCTTCGTCGATGGTCAGGGTCAGCGGCTTTTCCGCGTAAACATCCCGGCCGGATTGCACCGCCAGCAGGTTCACCAGGGTGTGCCAGTGGTCGGGGGTGCCGTTGATGATCACATGCACATCCTCACGATCCATCACCTTCCGGAAATCCTTGAATTTGTGCGGCGCGTTGAATTGCTTCGCGGCCTCCTCCAAGTGCCCCTCGTCAACATCGCACACCGCCACTACATTGCCAAAATTACGGGCCCAGTTGCAATCTCCCCGGCCCTGACCACCGCAGCCGACCAACGCGATGCCGGGTTTGTCATTGGCAGACAAGGTCTTGGGGGCTGCCGCCTGGCTCATGGTTTCCTCCAGGTACCAAGCTGGCAGGGAGGCCGCCAAGGCACCCAGGCCGGTGGACTTTAGGAAACCCCGACGTGTGACGATATTCAAGGTGTTCATTCCCGCTATTCCGCCTTGGATGCGGCGCAAAGTCAATGGGGAAAGAAGTTAGGCGGCAATTCCGAATTACCCCCCCCGTCAACCGCCACGGGGCACTCCAGGATCAATTTTCAATTGGGTCGTGTGAAAGAGGACAAAGCGGTGAGGCCAGACCCGATGGGGCTGGTGGCGAAAATTAAGATGGGCACGGGATCGGGTTGGACTGCTGGCT
>CAIMWS010000025.1 GCA_903845125.1 uncultured Verrucomicrobiota bacterium | reverse complement strand
CGGTGGCGGCCTGGACAATAATTATACGTTCAACCTGGTGCCGGGCACGTTGACGGTTTACAAGGCGGTGCTGGCGGCGCGGGCTGACGCGAAGAGCCGGGCCTATGGCGTGGCCAATCCCGCGCTGACGATCAGCTACAGCGGCTTCCTCAATGGAGATACCGCCGCGGTGATCGATGCGCCGCCGACGGCGAGCACGACCGCGGTGGCGAACTGTCTGCCGGGGCTATATCCCATCACGCTGCAGGGCGGGGTGGACAACAACTACAAGATCACGCTGGCCAACAGCACGCTGACGGTGGGCAAGGGCCTGGTGACAGCGACAGCCGAGGCCAAGAGCCGGGCTTATGGCGCGGCCAACCCGCCGCTGACGATCAGCTATAGCGGCTTCGTTAACGGCGAGAGCGAGGCGGTGCTGGAAGTGCTGCCGGTGGCCACCACCACGGCTGGCGCGCTCAGCCCGGTGGGCGGCTATGACATCGTGGTGAGCGGGGGCGTGGACGACTGCTATGACTTCACGCTGGTCAAGGGGACGCTGACGGTGCAAAAGGCGACCCTGACGGCGACGGCCAGCGCGAAGAGCCGGGCTTACGGCGCAGCCAACCCGGCCTTCACCTTCACCTATGCGGGCTTCCTGAACGGGGAGGACGCCACGGTGCTGGATGTGCCGCCGACGGCCACCACCACGGCCGACCTCACCAGCCCGGTGGGCACGTATCCGATCACACCCGCGGGTGGCCTGGACAATAATTATACGTTCAGCCTGGTGCCGGGCACGCTGACGGTTTACAAGGCGGTGCTGGCGGCGCGGGCCGACGCGAAGAGCCGGGCCTATGGCGCGGCCAACCCCGAGCTGACGATCAGCTACAGCGGCTTCCTCAACGGGGATGACGCCAAGGTGATCGATACGCTGCCGACGGCGAGCACAACGGCGGTGGCGAACAGCCTGCCGGGGCTATATCCCATCACGCTCAAGGGCGGGGTGGACAACAACTACAAGATCACGCTGGCCAACAGCACGCTGACGGTGGGCAAGGGCCTGGTGACGGCGACGGCCGAGGCCAAGAGCCGGGCATACCTGACGGCCAACCCGGCGCTGACGATCAGCTACACCGGGCTCATACCGGGCGAGACGGCGGCGGTGCTGGATGTGCTGCCGGTGGCGGCCACCACGGCGGACCTCAACAGCCCGCTGGGGAGCTACCCCATCACCCTGAGCGGCGGCAGCGACAACTGTTACGACCTGTTGCTGGTGGGCGGGACGTTGACCGTGGTGCAGGCCACCCCGGTGGTGACGGTGGCCTCCTCGCTTAATCCGTCGGTTTACTCCACGAACGTGGTCTTCACGGCGGGCATCACCCCCGCCACACTGAGCGGGGAAATCACCTTCAAGGTGGACGGCGTGGTCCTGGGCAAAGCCACCCTGGCAGGCGGATCGGCCTCGCTGGCGAGCAGCGCCATCGCGGGCGGCACCCACCAGGTGACGGCGGTTTACGGCGGGAGCGCCAATTACGCCAGCGTGGCCTCGGCGCCGCTGGTCCAGGTGGTGGAGAAGGCGGTGGCGCCCATGACGCTGCGCTCCTCGGCCAACCCGAGCACCTACAGCTACAACGTGACGTTCACAGCCGCGTTTGCCACGAACAACCTCACCGGCACCCTGGCGCTGCTGGATGGCCTGGTGCTGAAGGACTGGCTGGCCAGCCAGAACCTGCCGCAGGTGGGCACCACGCCGGATTGGGCGGCGGTGCAGCAATGGCTGAAGGCCCAGGGCCTGGCGGATCTGCCGGCGGTCCTGCCGCTGCTGCCGCCGGGTTCGGTATTGACCAGCGGGCCCGTCAACGGCGCCTCCGGGGCGGTGACGACCAGCGCGTTGAGCGTGGGGGTGCACTCGATGCTGGCGGTTTACAGCGGCAACGCCAACTACCGCGAGAACATCTCCGGGGTGTTCACGCAGACGGTGAACAAGATCAAGCCGTTCGTGCTGGTGGGCAGTTCGTCCAACCCGGCCAATTATGGGGATACGGTGGAATTCACGGCGATGGTTTACCCGACGACCGTGAGTGGGACGGTGACGTTCAAGGACGGGACGACGGTGCTGGGGACGGGGACGCTGGCCAACGGCATGGCCATGCTGGCGTTGAACAACCTGCCGGGGGGCACACGGATGATCACGGCCACCTACCCGGGCAGCGATATCTACTCCGAGGTCACCTCCCTGCCGTTGCCGCAGGAAATCACTCCGGCTGGCGAACCCCCGGTGGCGAACAACGACGCGCTGGTGGTTTACCGGAACCTGGCGGGGAGCGTGCCGGTGGCCACGCTGCTGGCCAACGACACGAATCCGGCCGGCGGCACGCTGGCCGTGAGCGGCGTGAGCGCCACGAGCGCCAAGGGCGGCACGGTGACGCTGGCCAACGGCACGGTGACGTATACGCCGCCGAAGAATTACGTGGGGACGGACAGCTTCACGTATACGATCACCGACATCCGCGCCTACACGGTTACGGGAGTGGTGAATGTGACCGTGAATGACTCCCAGATGATCCCGCTGGTTTACGGGCCGGTGGTGGTGGGCGGCAACATTGTCCTGCGCTGGGAGGGAACTCCGGGCATGACCTACACCATTGAATACATGGCATCGGCCGATGGGGCTTGGGAGAAGCGGACCAACCTGGAGGCTCCGATCGCGGTCGGGGTCTGGGGGTTGGGAGTGTTTGAGTATTCGGAACCACCAACCGCGGTGAGCGGCTTCTACCGCGCGGTGTATCCGGCTTACTGAGCCAACAATTAATTGCCAGGCAAGGCGGGCGCTGCGGCGCCCGCCTTTTTTTTGAGCAGTTCCGGAGGTGGCCAGGAGGCGTGGCATGGGTAATCTATCTGCCTTGCATGGCGTCCCCGGGCTGGATAAGCTCCTCTTTTTGAGAGATATTATGACAGCTCTTAATGATAAGAAGGGATCTTTGGAAGGCGGAGTCGCGGGCGAGAACGCGGCCCCGATGTCGGATTTCATTCGCGATATGGTCCGCGAAGACCTGGGCAACAACAAACACGGCGGCCGGGTGGCAACCCGCTTTCCGCCCGAGCCCAACGGGTATCTGCACATCGGGCACGCCAAATCGATCTGCCTGAATTTTGGCATCGCCCAGGAATTCAACGGGGTCTGCCACCTCCGCATGGACGACACCAATCCCACCACCGAGGACATTGAATATGTCAACGCGATCATGCATGACGTCCGGTGGCTCGGATTCGATTGGAAGGAGAAGATGTTCTACGCGTCGGATTATTTCGGGCGGCTGCACCAATTTGCCGTGGAGCTGATCCAGCTGGGCAAGGCCTATGTGTGCGATCTGAGCCCGGAGGAAATGATCCGTTACCGCGGCGCCCCGGATGTGCCCGGGCAGGAGAGCCCGTTCCGGAACCGGACGGTGGCGGAAAACCTGGATTTGTTTGAGCGCATGCGGCAGGGCGAGTACGCGGATGGGGCGAAGGTTCTGCGCGCCAAGATCGACATGAACTCGCCGAACATCCATATGCGCGATCCCGCCATCTACCGGATCCGCCGCGGGCACCACTACCGCACCGGGGATCGGTGGTGCATTTACCCGATGTATGATTTTGCCCACTGCCTTTCGGATTCGGTGGAGGGGATCACCCACTCCATCTGCACGCTGGAATTCGAGGTGCACCGCCCGCTCTACGACTGGATACTGGACGCCCTGAAAACACCGTGCCATCCGCAGCAGATCGAGTTCGCCCGGCTCAACCTGAGCTTCACCGTGATGAGCAAACGGAAGCTGCTGCAAATGGTGGAGGAAGGCCTGGTCAGCGGGTGGGACGATCCGCGGATGCCGACCATCGCCGGGCTGCGGCGGCGCGGCTGCACGCCGGAGGCGATCCGGCATTTCGCCCGCCGGATCGGGGTCACCAAGTATAACGGGCTGACGGATGTGGCCCTGCTGGAGCACAGCCTGCGGGAAGACCTCAACCGGCGTGCGCGGCGGGTGATGGCGGTGCTGAAGCCGCTCAAGGTGGTGCTGACCAATTATCCCGAGGGCAAAACCGAGGAACTGGAAGCGGTCAACAACCCCGAGGACCCGGCGGCGGGCACCCGCCAGGTGCCGTTCTCCCGGGTGCTATACATCGAGCGGGACGATTTCATGGAAATTCCGCCCAAGAAGTTTTTCCGTCTGTTCCCGGGCAACGAAGTGCGCCTGCGCTACGCGTATATCATCAAGTGCGAGAGCGTGGTGAAAAATGCGGCGGGCGAAGTGGAGGAAGTCCACTGCACGATCGATCCGGAATCCAAGAGCGGCGGGGCGACCAGCGGGCGCAAAATCAAGTCCACGATCCACTGGGTTTCGGCCGCGCATGCCCTGGACGCCGAAGTCCGCCTTTATGACCGGTTGTTTACGGTGGAGCAGCCGGACGCTGATCCGGAGCGGGATTTCAAGACCTTCATGAATCCCAAGTCGCTGGAGGTGGGGAGGGCGAAGCTGGAGCCGAGCCTGGCCGGGGCGCAGCCCCTGGAACCGTATCAATTCGAGCGGCTGGGTTACTTCTGCGCGGACAACCGCGATTCGCAGCCCGACAAGCTGGTATTCAACCGCACGGTGGGCTTGCGGGATGCCTGGGCGAAGGAAATGATCAAAGGGTGACGGGCGCCGGGAAGGCGTTCCGGCGGGAGGTTGGCGAGCGCGAGGCGGCGGCGTTGGGGGCCGCGCGCCGGGAGCGGGCCGGCCTGGATGAAAAGGGCCGGGAGCCAGCCGGGCGTGGAGCCTTAAAAGAACTGTGGGAGCGCCCCAAGAAGGATTTTGAGCCACAAACCCAAACATCGTGGAGCCGACCCCGAGGATGCCCGGCTGTTTTCCATGGCCGCCATCCCGATCCTGCGCACGGCCACGGGCGACCTTGGCTGGCTGCTGAGCCGGGGATATTCCCTGACGGCCTCGTTGGAGCTGGTGGGCAACCATTACGAATTAATCCGCCGGCAGCGGGTGGCCATCGGGCGCTGTGCGTGTTCGGACGAGGCCCTGGCCCGGCGGCAGGCCAAGGCGGCCAGCCCGGAAGAGCTCGCGGGCCGGGAGGTCTGGCTGGACGGACTTAATGTTTCCACCGCGGTGGAGGCCGCCTTGAGCGGCGGGGTGGTGTTGCTGGGCCGGGACGGGTGCTGCCGCGACATGGCCGGTGTCCATGCCCGGTACCGCCCGGTGGAGGAGACGATCCCCGCGCTGGTGATGGTGGGGGAATTCCTGGCGGCCCACGGCGTGCGGCGGGCGCACTGGCAGCTCGACAAGCCGGTTTCCAACAGCGGCCGGCTGAAAAAAATCGTGCTGGAGACCGCGGCGGCGCACGGCTGGGACTGGCCGGTGGACCTGGTTTACAGCCCGGATAAAATCCTGGCCGAAAGCGGGGAAATCATTGCCACCGGCGACAGCGTCATCCTGGACCGCTGCCGGGCCTGGTTCAACCTGGCCCGGGAGGTGATCACCGCGCGGGTTCCGGGAGCGTGGCTGGTGGATTTGGCCCCCGGGCCATCCGCCAGGAGTTGAAAGAGTGGATTAAACCTTCGGTTCCCAGCCGGGCCGGTATTCGCGCCGCCAGAGGGCTTCCGCGGCGGGGTCGTTGATGAGCCGGCGGGTGAGGGGATCGAAATGGAGCGTATGCCCCGTGCGGTAGGCGATATTGCCCAAGTGGCAGAGGAGGGTGCTGCGCTGGCCTTGCTCGATTTCCGCAGTGAGCCTGGCGCCCGACCGGATCGCTTCCACAAAATTGCCGATATGCAACAGATCTCCACCAGGGCCGCTGCCTTGCGCGGTTGGGCGGCCATCCGGATCGAAAATCTGGTAACCGTTGCCGTCGAGAGTCAGCGTGCCGCGGTCGCCGTAGAAGTTGACCAGCGGATGTTTTTCCGTTTTGCGCGGATGGCAGCTGCTGAATTCCCAGGAAGCCCCGGCCGCGCCGAAGTCGAAGGTGACCACGCCGGTGTCGGGCGTTTCCTGGTCGTCCTGGAAGCAGTAACGGCCGCCGTTGCAGGTGATGCGTTGCGGGAAATCCACCGCCAGGCCCCAGCGCACCAGATCCAGGTAATGGATGCCGTTGTTGCCCAGCTCGCCGTTGCCCCAATGCCAGCGCCAGTGCCAGTTGTAGTGCACCAGGTTGTCCACGTAAGGGCGTTCCGGGGCAGGGCCCTGCCACAGGCTGTAATCCAATTCCGCGGGGACGGGCACCTCCCGGCCGCGGCCGATGGAGGCGCGGGCGTTGTCATACCAGCAGCGGGCGAAGCGCACCGGGCCTATGGCGCCCTCGCGCAGCCGGGCGATGCCTTCGATGATGCCCGGGAAGCTGCGGCGCTGGGTGCCCTGCTGCACGAGCCGGCGGTACTGGCGGGCGGCGGCCACCATCAATTCCCCTTCACGGGCGTTCTGGCTGCCTGGTTTTTCCACGTAAACATGTTTGCCGGCGGCGCAGGCCAGGATGGTGGCCGGGGCGTGCCAGTGGTTGCAGGTGGCAATGAAAACGGCGTCCACCTCGCGGTCGTCGAGCAGGCGGCGGAAATCCTGGATCGCCACCGGCGGCCGGGGAACTTTCGGAGCCAGGGTTTTTTGGGCCCGGTCCAGGCGCCGGCGGTCCACGTCGCAAATATAGGCCAGCTCCACACCCGGGATTTGGAGGAGGGCCTGGGCATGGTCGAGGCCGCGGCCGAGGCCCATCACACCGACGCGCAATTTGTTTTGCGCCCCGGCGGCGTGCAGCGCAGGAAAGGCCAGCAGGCCCAGGCCGCAGGCGGCGCCCTGGCCGAGGAATTGCCGGCGGTTTACCGGTTTGCCAATCGTTGGGTGATGCATATCCAATCCTTTCCGGTCAAGACCCGGTGTAGGTCAGCAGCTCCAGGAGGCGGGTGCCGGCCGGTCCCAAAACCCAGCCGGAACCTTTGCGCACCACGAGGTGGCGGGCGGGGTTTTTCCGCTGTTCGGCGTCATTGACCGACACCAATTGAAACCGGGCCGTGCCTTTCATCTCCACCGCCGAGCGGGGGATGATCTCGCAGGGGACGCCGTTGAAATTCAGCGCCAGTTCGTAGCCCACGATGCCGTTTTTGTCCGCGGTGGGATTGTGTTTGATCAGCGGGGCGTAGCGTTTCAGGTAAGGGAATTCCTTCTGGCGGACCATGACGCGGCACAATGGGGTTTCATGCTGGATGAACCGGACAAGGCTGAAGTTGGTGCCGTCGCGTTTCTGGGCCAGGAAGATTTCGCGCGGATCCAGGCCGTTCAGATTGTGGCCATTCCAGGCGCCGTGGTCGTTCTTGGTGCCCGGATTGTGTTCCTTGAACCAGGCCGAAAACCGGTCGTTGAGGAAGACATTCAGCTCGAAGTGCAAATGCGCGCGGTCCCGGGAGATGCCTTCGGAGGTGCCGGCCGTGCGGCCCAGGGTGCCGATGGCCTCGCCGGCTTTGACGGCGCGGCCCACCTGGATCTCCTTGCGCACCTCGCGCAGATGGGCATAGACCGAATAAATTTCCATCCCTTCCACCGCATGGCGCAACACCACGTAAATGCCGTAGTTGGACAATCCCGCGTGGGGGTTCACATAGACCACCGCGCCATCAGCGGCAGCCAGCACGGGGTCGGTGGGCTCGCCACGCTTGTCCCGAGCCAGGGCCCGGATATCGATGCCTTCATGCAGCTTGGCGCCCTCGGAGCGTACACAGCCGAAAATGCCGCTGGACCACGGTTTGCCGACGGTGCCGACAAAATATTTTTCCTCAGCCCCGGGCTGGAAAATAGCCCGGTTGGCGGTGGGGAGCTGGAACGGCTGGGCCAGGGCGGTGACCGCCGCCGCCAGCCAGGCGCAGCCCGCGGCCCGGAAGGATAAAGAAGGTTTGTTCATATCCATGGTTGAGCGCAGGGAGCTATTTTTTCTTTTTGATTTGGCGGATCATGTTGTTCAGGCCCCGCACGATCCGTTCGCATTCCTCCTGGTTGGCGTCCGGGGTGAAGACGAAAACCCCGTTTTCAATCCGCTGGTTGATCTGGGGCGCCGCCAGCCAGCGCGACTGGCCGAAGTCACTCTGGATGGCGATGCGCTGCCCTTTGTAATTGCCGGTGTAATATTCCAGCAGCCGCACGCCGCTGGGGTGGCTGAATTGCACCATGATCGCCGGCACGCCCATGCTGTCCACCAGCTCCGCCCGCTCCATATCGACCTCGGTGAGGAACGGCTGCCAGGTGACATTGATGGTGATGGGATTGGTGCGCACCACCTTGACCGGCCCGTTGCGGCCGGTGTTGTCCGGGTTCACCTCCAGGTGAAAGCGGAGGGTGCTGGCCTCCTTCTCCTTGTTTTTCTCCTCCTGGCTTTTGGGGTCCGGGGAACTGCACCCGCCCACCAAGGCCATGACCGCCACCATCAAATAGATATTGAACCGGTCCATGCGAATCTTCATACTGCTCCAGTAAGAAAGGAACTGTTACTAAAGTAAAGACTGTTATGGGCACACAAAACAATAAGGTTGAAAAGCGCGCACGCCGGAAAAGCTACTTAAGGCGCAAAAAAGAAGCCGCCAAGACCAAAGCGGCTCCCGCCAAACCCGCGGCCACCGCCGCCGCCTGACGCCGCCGGCCTCCGGGAGGGCGGCAACCGGCTGGCCTGGCCCGGTCCATTCCGATCATTCCCAATTTGCGGGAATGCGATGAGAAAATCGCATTCTTGCGTTTTGGCGTGTACTGATTAGCATGGTGTCAGTACCATCATGAAAAACAAACAACGAATCATGGTCCAAGCCTTGCGGTGGCTGGCCGCCTGGTCCATTGCCTTATGCCCGGTGCGCGGCACCGGGGCTGAACCGCCGGAGCCGTTTTTCCCGATCATGCCGTGGAACTGGGCGCCCAATGACGCGAAGGTGCTCGGCGAAATGAAGGACTGCGGGCTGACCATGGCTGGCTTCGTGGCGCCGGCGGCGCTCACGAACTGCCAGGCGGCCGGGTTGAAGGCCATCGTGTCGGATCCCCGAACCTCCGGGTATGACTGGCGGAAAGTGGACGCGAACGCGGCCCGCCGGCAGGTGAGCAGCCTGGTGGCCGAGGTGGGCGGGAATCCCGCGGTGTTTGGATATTACCTGGTGGACGAGCCGAACCGCGGGCAGTTTGCGGGCCTGGCCATCGTGGCGGGGCTCATCCGCGAATTGGATCCCGGCAAATGGGCTTACATCAATCTGTTTCCGACCTATGCCAGCCAGGCGCAGTTGGGAACGCTCACGTATGCCGATTACCTGGGGCAATTCGCCGCCACCTGCCAGCCCACCACGGTCAGCTATGACCACTATGCCTTGATGGATGACGGCACGCTGCGGCACGGTTATTGGTCGAACCTGGAGCAAGTCCGTGCTTGCGCGCGCCAGCAAAAGGTGCCGTTCTGGAACATCGTGCTGACCGTGGCCCACTTCAGCTACCGCGAGGTGACGGCCGCGGATGTCCGATTCCAAGCCTACACGACGCTGGCTTATGGCGGCCGGGGTTTGAGCTATTTCACTTATTTCGCACCGGCGGTGGGCAATTACCGGATGGCCCCGGTGGACCAGTTCGGGAACCGCACCCCCACGTGGTATTACCTGCAGAACGTGAACCGGCAGATCCAAAAGCTGGCCCCCACGCTGCTCGAGCTGACCTCCAACGAAGTGTATCACTTTGGCGAGGCGCCGGATGGCTGCCATAACGCCCCGGAAACCAGCCTGGTCCGGGATCCCGGATCGCCCGAAATCATGGCCGGCGATTTCACGCACAGCGACGGGTCGCGCTACGTGATGCTGGTGAACAAGAATTTCACCCATTCCCGCGCCTGCCGACCGGTATTCCGCCGAGCCTACAAGAAAATAGAGCTGGTTTCCCCCTACAGCGGCGCCTTGGAAGGGTATGCCGGGGAACACATGTGGCTGGCACCCGGCCAGGGCACGCTATTGAAGCTATCCGAGTAAAGGCGGCGCATGCCTTCCGGTTCAGATTTTCCCGCCCAACCTCCCAAACGCCGGTTCCTGGCGGCGATGCTGGGCGGCCGGCCCAGCCGGATCCCGGTCGGCAATGTCGTTTCCATTGCGACGCTGGAATTGATGCAGGCGACGGGCGCCTGGTTTCCCCAGGCGCACCACGATCCCCAAACGATGGCCACCCTGGCCGCCGCGGGGCACGAAATCCTGGGCTACGACACGGTCATGCCGGTGTTCAGCGTCACGCAGGAGGCGGCCGCGCTGGGGTGCGAGGTGGATTGGGGGGGGCCACAAATGATGCCAGGGGTCAAAAGCCATCCATTTGCCGGGACCGGGGAATTCCAGCTCCCCGCCGGCTGGCTGAAACACCCTGCGATCCAAGTGGTCCTGGAAGCGCTGCGCCAATTGCGCGAGCAGTTGGGGGACCGCGCGGTGATCGTGGGCAAGGTCATGGGGCCGTGGTCGCTCTCCTACCAGCTGATGGGCATCGAGGAGTTCCTGGTGGCCACGCTGCAGGAACCGGAGCGCGTGCGGGGCTCGCTGGCGGCGCTCAAAGAGGTGGTGGTGGCGTTCGCCGCGGCACAAATCCGGGCCGGGGCGGACATCATCTGCCTGGCGGACCACGCCACGGGCGGCATGGTGTCGCCGGCCATGTATCGGGATATTTTGCTGCCCATCCACCAGGAACTGGCGGGGCGAATCGGCGCCCCCCTGGTGCTCCACTGCTGCGGCAATACCACCGACCGCATCCATCATTTTGCCCGGAGCGGCATCGACTGCTACCATTTTGAATCCCAGGTGGATCCCGAGGTGGCGGTGAGTGCCGCGCGCGGGAAAATCACCCTGATGGGCAACGTCAACAATCCGCAAACCTTGCTCCGGGGCGGACCGGAAGAGGTGCGCGAGGCCTGCCGGCGGGCCATCCGGGCCGGGGTTCAGATCCTGGCCCCGGAATGCGCGGTGCCATTGCAAACGCCCACGGCCAATCTTCAAGCCCTGGTGGCGGCCGCCAGTTCATAAGGACGGCAGCGCCAAAGGGGCGCTGCGGCCAGAGCTGCGGGCGAAGCAGGGGCGCTGGCCGGCCCTGGGCCGGGGTGCTGGAACAACCGGTTTTAATAAGCGAAGCGCCCTGGCCAGATGCCCTTTTGGGGCACCATTGCCGGCGGGAAAATCCTCCGAAAACCCGCCAGGGACAGGGCGCAAATTCGCACCGTTCAAGCTTCACCGGACCCAGGCAATGGGCTCCAGCGTGCGGGCCTGATCGCGATGTAAGCCGACCCCAGGGGCCGCCAGCAGATCAGCTGGATCAGCTCCCGGTTTGCCTGCCGCCCCCTGCACTCCCTGGGCATAAACCTGGTGGGCCACCCCATCCATTCCCCCCAAAGGACAGGCACCGATCCAGGCAACGGCAAACACGGGCCAACCCGGTTCGCGCAGCTGGCACCGAAGCCGGTTGGCTGCGTGGACCACCCGAGCTCGGGACGTTAAGGCCACCAAGCAACAAATACCACTAATCATCAAGCCCGCAGTTGGGATTCCCCGGTGGCAGGCATATGGACGCTCACGATTTGTATCGCTGTCAGGTTACCTGGAATTTAAACCCACAATTTGAGCAAATCAAATTTTTTTTAGTTTTTTGGAAATGCCCCAAGCGCAAGGATGGCTCAAGGTCAGGCCTCCGGGTTGGGTGGCGCGGTGCAGCCCCTGAAGAACTGGGGAATCGGGGGGCCGGCCGACGGTTTTCAATGGCCTGTTATTTGGGAGGCGGTTCCCGGCGGCCGGCATCCGAAGCGGGCGGTGGGGGTGGCTGGTTGGTTTTCGCGAAATGGGCCAGCCTTTCCCGTTCCAAGGCTTCGAGTTTGGGCCGTTGGGCCGGCGTCAGGAAGGGGTCCAGCTGGGTGTGGAGTTTCCGGATGACTTCATCCATCCGGCAGCGGGATTCATCGGAAATCACCACAAAAGCGGTGGCGGCCTGCTCCAAAGCCGGGCGGAGGGCTGCCGACTGGTCGCGGGTGAGATCCAGCTTCCGGGATAAGAAGGATTCCATGTAGGCGAGCATTTTTTGCCGGTCGGGCGGCCCGGGCGGACGCCATTTATGCCAGTGGTATCCGGCCACGCCGCCGGCAATGCCGCCGGCCAGGAATACCGCGAGGAGGTAGAAAATGGCTTTGGGCCGCGTGAGCATGGTCATTTTATTGAGAGGTAATAAGCTGGGGCTGCCGGCTCGACTTCCCCATAGCCGCCGAACCGGCCGGCCTGGAAATGGTAAACAACGGCCGAGGCAGCGAGCAGGAAGGCTAACCCGAACCCCAGGCGGAACAACGGAGTGAGGTTGGGCAGGTTGTTTTTTTCCAACCGGCTGCGGCGCCAGGCGGCCAGCACCTGTCGCTCCAGTGCCGGGGAAAGACCAACCTCCCCAGGCGAAGGGGCTTCCGGCTGGGCCGCGGCGGCCAGCAAACGTTGCAACTGGCTGTCCAATCGATTCATGATTTCCTCTCCTCGCGCAACAGGCGATGCAAATGCTTCCGCAGTTTCAGGCGGGCCCGGAAGGCGCGCACCTTGATCAAGGCTATGTTCCACCCGGTGATTTGCCTGACTTCTTCCACCGTGTGGCCCTCCAGATGCAGCAAGGAGACCACCAGGCGGTCGGCAGGGGGCAGCCGGGCCAGCAGTTTCTCCACCAACTCACGCGAAGCAACCAACTCCTCCAAGGTGGGATGGCCGGACTCCGGCACCAAGTTCTCCAGCACGGCCGCATCTTCCTCCCGTAAATCCGCCCAGCGCAATTCCGGCCGAGCCTTTTCCCGTTTCAGCTGGTTGATGCAGGTATTGACGGCGATGCGGGAGACCCAATGTTCCAGGGGCACCTGGCCGGCGTATTGGTCCAGCCGGGTGAACACCTTGATGAACACATTCTGCACCACATCTTCCTCGCTTTCGCGCGGTGGCTTGTGGGCACGCACAATCCGGATGACGCAGGGATGAAGATGCCTCAGCAAACTGCGCGCAGCATCCTCATCGCCTTGCTTCACCTGTTCCAGGCAGGCTTTGACATCCAGTGCCTCTTCAGCCATGAGCGTCCCGGCGACCACATCCAAGGTTATCGACTGGCCAGCCCCGGATTGGGTTACAGGAATCGAGCGGAAATGTTACCGGCTGGTTCCGCCCTCCCGGGGTGCCGGCGAAGTTGTTAACATGGTTCCGGCGGGAAACAAGGATGATTCGACCGGAGGGGATTCCATCGGTGGGGCTGGCGGAGTCTGGCGATGCCCACTGGGATAGTGCAAACCATTCCACAGCAATGCGTTGGGGATCCCAGCTCCCCCCGGGTTCCGGGTTTTCCAACCGCCTGGAGCCGGCGGGAGTGAATTTTCCTGTCGCGGTGCGAGCAAAACCGGGAGTGAATTTTCCTTGCAGCTGGGCGTCGAATTGGGCGGGGAGCGGAGGATGGCAGGCAAGCGCGGGTGAAAAGAAACGCTTGCGCCAGCTCCGCGAATCCGTTAGACGATTTAAGGATAGCGATTTAATCCATAAACAAAGGTAAACAATGAAAAAACTGTTCGTAATGATTGCTGTGTTCGCGGCCGCCGCCGCGGTGTCCGTGAATGCCGCCGATGCCAAAGAGAATTTCGCCAAGAGCTGCGCCGGCTGCCATGGCAAAGAAGGCAAGGGCGACACCAAGCTGGGCCAGAAAATGGAAGCCCGGGACTACAGCGACGCCAAAGTGCAAGCCTCCTTGAAGGATGAGGACATGTTCAAAGCCATCAAGGATGGTTACAAGAAAGGCGACAAGACCATCATGAAGCCATATGGCGAGAAGCTGAGCGACGACGAGATCAAGGCACTGGTGGCCCACTTCCGCAGCTTCAAGAAGTAACCGCCATCCACTTTAATTACAGCGAGGCGCTGGCCGGCGGAAAGTTGGCCAGCGTTTTTCTTTTAAAACGGTCAGGCCTCAATGCCGTAGGCCTTGATCTTATTGTAAAGAGTCTGGCGGCCAATGCCGAGGCGGCGGGCAGTTTCGACCTTGTTGCCCTGGGTTTCGTCCAGGGTTTTGACGATGGCGTTGCGTTCCATGGCGTCGAGCATGCTGAGCTCGGCTTCGGTCTTTTCGGGGGCGGAAACGGAAATGGAAAGATCCTGGGGCTCGATGAGCTGGCGGTCACACATGAGCACCGCGCGCTGGATCTCGTTCTGGAGCTGGCGGACGTTGCCGGGCCAGTCGAAATTGCGCAAGATCTCCAGGGCGGGACCGGAAAAGCCGGTGATGGCCTGGCCGGATTGGGCGGCGTAACGCTTCATGAAAGCGGTGGCCAAGGGTGAGACATCCTCGCGCCGCTCCCGCAAGGGGGGCAGGTGAATGGCGATGGTGCTGATGCGGTAGAACAAATCCTCCCGCAGCTTCCCTTCCCGGATGGCCTGGTCCGTCTGGCGGTTGGTGGCGGCGATGATGCGGCAATCGGTTTTAAAGCTGGTCCGGCCGCCCACGGGCCGGAATTCCTTTTCCTGGAGGACCCGCAGCAGCTTGGTCTGGGTATCCACCGGCATTTCCGACAATTCATCCAGCAGAAGGGTGCCACCCTGGGCCTGCTTGAACAAACCTTCCCGGTCGCTCTGGGCTCCGGTGAAGGCGCCTTTGACAGAGCCGAAGAGCTCGCTTTCGATCAATTCCCGGGGCAGGGCGGCACAGTTGATCTTGATGAACGGGCCTTTGGCGCGCGGGCTGAGCACGTGCAGCAGATCCGCGACGACCTCCTTGCCGGTGCCGCTTTCGCCGGTGATGAGCACGGAGACATCGTGCGGGGCCACGCGCTCGGCGGTGCGCACCACCCTTTTCATCGCCTCGCTGGCGAACACCGGCATGGGTGCGCCGCTCATGGAGGAGATGACCCGCCGCAGGTTCTGGGTTTCCTCAGTCAGCTGCTTGTGGTCGAGGGCCCGCTCGACCGTCACGAGCAGCGATTTGGGATCGAACGGCTTTTTCTGGAAGTCGTAGGCGCCGAGCTTCGTGGCCTTCACGGCGGCATCGATGGTGGCATAGCCGGTCAGGATGATGACCTCGGAGTTGGCCCAGGTACGTTTAAGGAAGGGCAGCAGCTCGAGGCCATCGGCATCGGCCAGCCGCAAGTCGAGCAGGATGACATCCGGCTGGGGGCCGGTCACGGCGGCTTTCAGCTCCGCCGCCGAACTCAGCTCGGTGACCTCGTATTCGGCGTGCCGGAGGAGCATGCCCAGCAGGTTGCGCAGCTCCGGCTCGTCATCGACGATCATGATCCGATGGCTCATAGGGGCTCCCTCCGGTTATGGGTGGCGGCATCCACAAATGCCTGGAACAACTTCAGATACAGCGGGTATTGCTGATAGAGACGCTCCGGGTGGAACTGGATGGACAACAGGAAGGGCAGCAAGGCGGCTTCCTGCGGGTGCAATTCCATGGCTTCCACGACGCCATCCGGGCTGGCCCCCGTGGCGCGCAGGGGCCGGGGCACCCGGTCCACCGCCTGGTGATGGGTGCTGTTGACGGAGATCTGCGGCTGGCCCACCAGGCCGGCCAGGAGGGAATTGGGGGCCAGGTCCACCTCGTGAACCAGGCCGTTTTTAAGGTCGTAACGGCGATGGTCCAAGGCTTGAGGCAATTGGGTGGGGATATCCACGATCAGGCTGCCGCCCAGGGCGACATTCAGCAGTTGGTGCCCGCGGCAAATGGCCAGCAGCGGTTTCCGCTGGTGGAACACCTCCTCGACCAGCTTCAGCTCCAGGTAATCGCGCGGGGCGTCCGGCTCGCTGACGGTGCGTTTGAGGTCCGGTGGCAGATCCTTGGTGTAAAGCTCCGGCTGCACATCGTCGCCGCCCGTCAGCAACACCCCATCGGCGCGCCGGACACAGGCGGCGATTTCCTCCGCGCCGAGGCTGGCGGGGATGACCCAGGGCAGGGCGCCGGCCGCCTGGATGGCGGCGACGTAACGATAGGATAAACTCAGGGAGCCATCCTCGAATTCAGCGCCTTTTTGCTGGGTGCAGGGGGTCATCAAGATCAGGGGGCGGTCATCCATATCCATTATCACTCCAGGACAGCCTCCGGAAAACGCTCCCGGATGATTTTTTTAATCCGCGCCTCCTCCTCCGGTCGGACCAGGCGGCGGGAGATGCGGCGCTGCACGCCGTCCAGCAGTTCCAGCCAGTCATCCAAAGGCGGATCGGCCACGACCTCCCAGCGGTCGTAGCGGCGTTCACGGGCGTAAAACACCCACTGGTCCCCCACATGGTGGGCGTAAACCTGAAGGCGCACGCCCTCGGCATTTTCCCGTTTCCAGCTGATTTCGGCTTTGGCCATGGTGGTAAAATCAAGGGAGATCGACCGCCGCGACCGCCATGGCGGCGATGCCCTCACCCCGGCCGATGAAGCCCAAATGCTCGTTGGTGGTGGCTTTGATCCCCACCTGGCGCGGCTCCAGGCCCAGGGCCCGGGCGAGATGCTCTTTCATGGCCTCGCGATAGGGCACCACTTTGGGCTGCTCGGCGATCAAGGTGGAGTCGATGTTGACGATCCGGCCATTCCGGGCCCGCACCAGGCGCCCCGCCTCCTCGAGGAAGATCCGGCTTTCCGCGTTTTTCCAGCGCGGATCGGAATTGGGGAAAAAACAACCGATATCGCCTTCGCCGAGGGCGCCGAGGATGGCGTCGCACACGGCGTGGATCAGCACGTCAGCATCCGAATGGCCCTGCAAACCTTTTGAAAAAGGAATATGCACGCCTCCCAGCACTAATTTTCGGTTTTCCGCGAGGGGATGCACATCATAACCAATTCCGGTATGAACCATAGTGGGTATCATAACGCTAATAATGGTTGAACCAAGGAAAAATTTGCCGCGGGCCAAATGCCCCGCCCGGCGGCGCCAGCCAGGCTCTCGTGACGGACTTTTTCGATGTGCACCCCGGCTGGGAATTAATTGGGCGGCCAGTGGAGCAGGAAGCCCAACCCAGCCGGAAAAGGGGCGTAGTTGGATAAGCCGGATGATTGTTTGACCTTGGGCGGCGGCGCACTAGAATAAAAGCATGAGCCTGAGACTGCTGACTTGGATACTGACCTCGCTATGGGTGATGGGAGCGGAGGAAATATCACTAGTCCGGGTGGGCGAGACCTGGCGCTACAACCGCGGTTTCAGCGAGCCGTCCCCCGGATCTTTCGCGTGGGCGGAGCCGGCGTTCAATGACGATTCCTGGGCGGCCGGCATCTCCGGTTTTGCCTCGGACACCTATTACAGCGGCACGTACATCCGGGACGCGGCCGGCTGCATCTCCATTTATTATCGCAAAACCTTCACCCTCGCCGATCCCACCCGGGTCCAATGCCTGGTGCTGCGGATCGACTACCAGGACGCTTTCGTGGCCTATTTGAACGGCCGGGAGATTGCCCGGGCGGGCGCCCCCGGCCAGCCCGGCCAGGCGGTGCCATTCGACGCGCAGGTAGGGTATCATGCGGCCGGGGTGCCGGTGGAGCTGGATGTAAGCCAGGCCATACCGTTCCTGACCACCGGGGAAAACGTGCTGGCCATCCAGGGCCTGCGTTCGGTGCAGTGGGGATTTAGCTTCAGCCTCACGGCTGAATTATTGGCTAATTTCATCCGCGGCCCGTTCCTGCAGAACGTATCCACCAACCAGGCCCATGTGCTGTTCACCACCCCCTGGCCCGTGGTGGCCGCCTGCGAATACGGCCCGGATGAGCGCCTTGGCTCGCTCTGGTCTGATCTCCAGCCGGCCACCAACCACGTGGCCCGGCTGACCAGCCTCACCGCCGGCACGCGCTATTACTACCGGATCAAATACGACCTCCAGGGGCGCAGCGTCGAATCGCCCATATTCCAGTTTCGCACGTTCAAGGATTCCGGGGATTTCAGCTTCCTGGCGCTGGGCGATTCGGGCCAGGGCAATTGGGCCCAGAAATCCATCGCCCGGGTGATGGAGGGATTCGACGTGGACCTGAT
>CAIMWS010000024.1 GCA_903845125.1 uncultured Verrucomicrobiota bacterium | reverse complement strand
TTCACCGGTTTCGGCATCGCCATTAATAAGCAAATTATTATTCAACAGGGGACTTCGCAACAGCGCAGCCATCGCCTCTGCCACGGCAGGGGCGGTGAGTTTTTCCTGGGCTTTGGCGGCCAGGTTGGAAACCGTTTCACTGGCTTTGGCTGCGGCAGCAGCCAGCTGGTTGGTGGCTTCCTCACTGGCTTTGGCAGCCAGTTGCCCGACCGTTGGAGGCAGGAGGTTGGAAATCGGATTGCCACTGCCCGTCTCCGTTTTGGCGGCATTGGCCACACTGGGCGGCGGCACCGAGACAACCACTTCCTTGCTCTCCTGGCCCGGGACCGGCTGGGTCTCCCCGGGCTTCAATTCTACTGGCTTGGATTTTTCAGTCTTCGCAGGATCAGCGGGGGTTTCCTCCGGTTTGATGACCATGGGCTTCACTTCCAGCGGTTTGTTTTCATCCGGCTTGATCTCGGCTGGTTTGACCTCCTCTGGCTTTACCTCTGCCGATTTGGTTTCATCCGGCTTGATTTCCGCAGGTTTTAATGCCTCCGGCTGCGCTGGGATCTCTTTGGCACTTGGATTAATAGTGGTGGGTTTGGCATCTGAAACCAGCAAGGACATGGAAATCTGCACGACAAACGCATCATAATCGCCACTCCCATGGGCTGATGAAAGCCGATGGAGCGTGGGAAAATCCCGTGAAGTGGTGGCCCCCGCCAGATAAATGGCACCGTGATCATCCACGGCCAAACCAGCAGCTTGGTCTAACCCCGAGCCGCCCATATAGCTCGCAAACAATAACTGGTGATCCTTGGCGCTTAATTTGGCCACGAAAGCATCCCAAGCCCCTCCGCCATAGGAAGGCTGGACTGGAACCACCATGGGGAAATTGGTGGAAGAGGTCAAACCGGCCAGGTAAATGTTGTCTTGGGCATCGATGGTGGCCACCGCCACCTCCTCGCCACTGCCACCCATGTAAGTGGAGTATGTCAATTTATCGCCTCCGGCACTGAGCTGCGAGATAAACGCATCCCGGACCCCATCCAGCATCGGTTGCCAAGGCTTCACGGTGGGGAAATTGGTGGAGGAGGTATCGCCAGAAACCAAAGCTGAGCCTTTTTTATCCACGGCAATGCTCCGCCCAATATCATTATCCGTTCCGCCCAAAAAGGTGGAATAAACCAGCGCACTGCCCTCGGGATTGAATTTGGCCACGAAAGCATCATAACCACCCTGATATTTGGGGATCAAAGCGTGGCGGATGGGAAAATCAGCTGAGGAGGTATAGCCAGTCACGTAGGCGTTGCCTTCACGGTCGGCGGCCACTCCGATGGCGCAGTCAAAAGGTCCGCTGCCACCCAGGTAGGTGCAATACTTCAGCGCTCCGCCGGCCTCCAGCTTGGCCACGAAACCATCGATGCCACCGGCATTGGCGGGCTGAATAGCCTTGGCCAACGGCAGATTGGTGCTGGAGGTATCGCCAGCCACATATATTTTGCCGCTTTCATCAACCGCCACCCCGGCAATTTCATCATTTCCACTCCCGCCCAGGTAGGTCGAAAAAATCAAACTGGAGCCGCTGGCGTCCAGTTTGGCTAAAAAGCCGTCCTTGCCCCCGCCACCAAACAAGGGTTGACAGGCATTTTTCACGGGGAAATCAGGGGAAGAAGTGACGCCTCCCACAATGGCGCAGCCTTGGCGATCGACGGCAATTCGAAAAGCGCGGTCCTGCCCGGATCCGCCAATAAAAGTGGCGTAAACCAGCCGGGCTTCCTGGGTATTGATCTTGGCCACGAAAGCATCGTAGCCGCCGCCATGAGGCCGGTCAGAGTTCAGGGTGGGGAAATCGGCGGAGGTGGTATGTCCGCACACATAAATACAAGCGGCATCATCGGTCACGATGCTATAGGCCTGGTCGTCACCAGAACCTCCCAGAAAAGAGGAAAACTGCATTACGGGATCGATCACCAAAGCCAGGCCGGGATTGAAGCTGCCCAAGGCAAAGGCAATTTCCCATGATTGGGAACCGGCGGGACCCTGGTGGATCTTGAAAGCCGCATCCACCGGCTGGCGACCCGCGCCTGCTGCCTGATAGGCCACCGGTTTCCGATGGACCAGACGGCGGCTACCGACGTTGATTTCGAGGTCGCCCCGGTCATTGAGGGCCACCTGGTCCGCCCCGTAAATCCCCAAACGGATGTGGGCGGGGTCGGCCCCAGCCGCCAGCTTCAGGTCGTATTCGAGCGATCCATCCTTCCCGTAATATACGGCGGCCACCCCCGGATAAACCTCGCGGCATTCGACCCGGGAAAACAGGGGGATATTAGTCTGCCAGAGGCTGGAATCAGATCCACCCAGGCAGTTCAAGCGCCCGGGGGCGTTTTCCACTCCTTCCGGTTCGTGCTGGCTTGCCGAGCCCAGGAATGCCAGCCGCAAAACAGCTGGTTCCGCTTTGCCTTCAGCGGGCGCAAAACGGTAAATCGTTTCGTCCTTTTTCACCACCAAGGTTGCGCCAGCCTGGCGAACTTGGAAATATTTTTGGCCGTTTTCAGGATTTTCCCGGGCTTCAAAACCCAGTGGTTTTTGAAAACCACGCGCGATAAAGCTTTCCGAAGGTGCGCTTGGGACTGGCTGGTTCAGTGGCTCGCCACCGCCCAGGACCGCCGCCGGCCAAATCAACCACGAACCACCCAATAAAGGGCCCACGAATCGAACAATTACGCGTTTAATATTCATCGGCAAATCCATCTTGATCGCTCAAGGACACCTCCACTGGGCGCCCTTCCGCCGTTGTTTCTCTTGATGGATTCAAACAAATCACCCCCTCCAACACAAGCCTGAAGCGCAGACCATCAGGGGCGGTTCCGCCGCGCCGCGCCGCCATGCCCAAAGGCCCGGATTCCCCAATCATGCGCTTGAACAACCCTGGAAAAACGGAGCATTAGCCACACACGGAAAAGCGGGAGCCGGGCGCTTGCTTAAATGCAATTCTAGCCTATATTGACTATGCAAACCCAAACCGAAAGGATGCCCTTATGCCGTCTGCAAAACTCAAAGCCTATTTGGACTCCCACCAAGTCAAATATGTCACCATCCGTCACTCCCCGGCATTCACGGCCCAAGAGGTGGCGGCGTCAGTCCACTTGTCCGGCAAGGAACTGGTCAAGAGCGTCATGGTGTGGGTGGACGGCAAAATTGCCATGGTGGTCTTGCCGGCCAATCGCAAGGTTATCCTCCAGGACCTTCGCGCACGCCTGAACGCCAAGGAGGTAAAGTTTGCCACGGAGGCCGAATTCAAGAGTCAATTCCCGGATTGCGAGACCGGAGCTATGCCTCCGTTTGGCCACCTGTATGGGATGGAAATTTATGCCGCTCCCAGCCTCGCGGAAGACACCTTGATCGCCTTCAACGCCGGCACCCATGCTGAAGTGATACAGATGGCCTATGGTGATTTCGAACGGTTGGCGCAACCGAAGATCGTCCATTTTACAACCTGATTGCTCTGGCAACCCGGCGGCAGCAGAATCGCCGACACGGTGAAACAGACAACCCACCAGCCAGGTGGGTGGGTGGAAACCGGCCAAGTCGTCCGACGAGGCCATACTCGCTGGTGATGCCAGAACACCAGTGTCCACCCGGCTGAAAGCTTGACGAAGACCATAATAAATGCTTGCGTTGGATGCCAGCAAACAAACTGCAACGCTGGACTAATGGCGCAATCATTCATGCTTATCCTGGTCAGGCTGAGGAGAATCATGTCCTCCGGCAGGCTCACGCTCGTGGTGGGCATGGGCTTGGTTTGGCTTGGATTCCTGGCCGCCGGCTGCAATCACAAATCTTCGGCAGCGGGCAACTTCCCCCCCTCTGAATTTGACAAAGTGCTGGCCAAAAAGAGCAAGAAATGGACCAACAGCCTGGGGATGATCTTTTCGGTGACCAAAAGCAATGTGTGGTTCGGCATATGGGAAACCCGGGTGCGCGATTACCAGGTCTTCGCCGAAGCCAATAAACGCTTCGATAACACCACTGAAATGTGGGTTTTGCGCAATACCGGATGGGCCTGCCTGCCGGGATTCAACTGGCGGAATCCCGGCTTTCAACAGACCGAAGATCATCCGGTGGTGGGGGTCAGTTGGGATGATGCCAAGGCGTTTTGCGAATGGCTTACCCTCAAGGAACGCCAGGAGGGGTTGATCCACTCCAACCAAACCTATCGACTGCCCAAAGACAACGAATGGAGCCTGGCGAACGGTTTTGGCATGTATCCCTGGGGCGACCAATGGCCCCCGGGCAAGACGGCCGGCAATTTTGCCGGCTGGGAGGCCCGCGACCAGGATTGGCCGGAAACCAACCAGGTTATGGAGGGTTGGGTGGATGCCTTTCCCCGCACCGCCCCGGTGGGGAGTTTCCAGGCCAACTGGTATGGTCTGTATGATTTGGCGGGCAACGTCAACGAATGGTGCGAGGATTGGTATAACAAAGACTTGAATTGGACGAGTCTTCGCAATAAATATCCGCACTTGAACAACGATTTTGGCGGCTTTCAGATGCGGGTGGTGCGGGGCGGGTCATGGTGCAGCATCGCCCGGGAAAGTCTCTATACTCTCTGTCGCGATGCCGGGACGCCAGATCTCCGCTACAGCCACACCGGATTCCGGTGCGTGCTGGAGGTATCGGAAATAAATGATTAATTAATTGAATAAATGAAGTCAGACAAAGCAATCAAACGAACCGTGCTGGTCATCCTCAAGAACCGCTTTAACCCAGGCGAGAAGGTCCGTTTCGTGGAGATCCAGTGCGACGCCAAAGGCAGCATCCTGGAGGAGAAACTCCTGCGCTCCGAACCGTTCGAAGCGCGGTTTGACGAAGTGTGGCAAAATGACGAAGGCAAACAATCCGTGGGCCATTGCAACCGCTTCAAACGGTTTTATCGGCATGCCCTGGAAAAAAAGGCCTGATGAACATCCTGCGGCTGGACAGCGGAGACGCCTGGATCGATGCCATCACCAACTTATGGTGCCAGCGTCTTCAGCAGCAGCCTGCTTTGCGGTTGGGATTAACCGTGGAAGCCTCCTTGCTCCCGGTATTCGACGCCATGGCCGCCCACTGCCGCCAGGGGTTGGTCTCCTTCCGACAAGCCGAGGTATTTTCTCTCGCTGAATACGGAAGCGGACCCGTTCAAGCGCCAGTCTCTTGGGGCAGCCTGATCCGGAAACATTTGATTGAACGCATTGATTTGCCCGTCAGCCAATTCCACCTGATGGATCTGGAGGAAGTGGGCCGCAACACCGCCGACCGCGACTTTGAAGCCGCCCTGAAATCGGGTTTGGATCTGGTTTTAGCCGCCATCGGTACGGATGGCCATTTGTGCCTCAACGAGCCGGAATGCGGCGAATCCAGCACGATCCGCCGCGTGATCCTGAACCAACCCATGCTCCGTGCCGCAGCCAAGTTGTTTGGGGTCGGCCCCTACCCGGCCTGGGGGGTCACTGTCGGTCTTCGGCAGCTGAAAGACGCGGGTGAATTGTGGCTGTTGGCCCAAGGCCGTGAAAAAGCTGATGTGGTGCGCCGGGTGGTCCAGGGAGAAATCAGTACCACCGTGCCGGCCTCCTTGATGCGCAAACATCCGCGCAGTTATATTTTCGTCGATCACCTGGCCGGCCTCTACCTGTGCGACCTATGAAACCTACCCGCCGGGATGAAATAATGGCCGGGGTTTGCCTCAAATGCCCCGTTTGCCGCCACGCGCGCCGCAAGCAGCGCGGTCTGGCCCACACCCTGGTCAAAAAGCTGGAAGCGGACATTTGCCCGTTTTGCCGGGCCTACCAAAGGGTTTATGGCCGGCCGGCTCACGCCCCCAGGGACGAGGATCAAAAGCCCGGAGCACAATAGAGGGATCGGATGGGCTACACGCGAAGTTACTTGGAATCCCTGGCGGGAGACGGGCCAGTGGAGGTTTTACCCTTGGTGGACCACCTCCTGCGTGATGCCATCCAGGTTCAGGCCAGCGATATCCATATCGAGCCGTGGGAATTCGATGTCATGGTCCGGCTGCGCCTCAACGGGGTCCTCACGGAGTTAGTCCGGTTGCCGCTGGACCTGATGGAAAAGATCTCCGGGCGCATCAAAGTCATGGCCAACCTGGTCAGCTACCAGACCGGCCTGCCCCAAGACGGGCACGCCGGCACCTCCCCGGAAATGGGCGGGGTGCAGCTGCGCATTTCCACTTTCCCCACCACCCGGGGAGAAAAAATCGTCATCCGCCTGTTCGATCCCCGCAATCGCTCCTTCGATTTGGAGAAGTTGGGCTTCGAGCTGGACACCCTGCAGCGTTTCCTGCATTTGTTGTCACGCCCCAGCGGCTTGATCCTGCTGACCGGTCCCACCGGTTCCGGCAAAACCACCGCCATTTACGCCGCGCTTTGCCACCTGATTCACAAAGCCGGCAGCACCATCAGTGTCAGCACGGTGGAAGACCCGGTGGAATTCAACCTGCCGATGGTCAGCCAGGCCCAAATCAACCCCGCTCAGAATTTCACTTATCCCGTGGCTTTGAAATCGCTCCTGCGCCAGGATCCGCAGGTGCTTATGATCGGCGAAATCCGGGATCCAGAAACCGCCTCGATCGCGGTACAGGCCGGCCTGACGGGGCACCTGGTCATCAGCACCATCCACAGCGGCAGCACGGCGGGAGTTTTTGCCCGCCTGATGCACATGAATCTGGAACCGTTTTTGCTGGCTTCCAGCATCAGCGGCGTGCTGGGATTGCGCCTGGTGCGGACTAATTGCCTGGATTGCGCCCAGCCCTATCCGCCTGAGCCATGGCTGCTGCGCCAGTTACCCAAGGAGGTTGCGGACACGGCCAATTTCCGGCAGAGCGCGGGATGCCCGGCGTGCGTTTACACTGGTTTTGCCGGACGCGCCTCCATCACCGAGCTGCTTTTGACCAACGAGGCGGTCCGGGATGTGGTCATTCAAAAATCTCCCACCCGCACGATCGAAAATGTGGCCGTGGAACACGGCATGAAGACCATCTGGCAACACGGCTTGCGGCGGGTTCTGGACGGCCAGACCCCTTTGTCCGAAATCCTGCGGGTAGTGTCGGCTGAACAGTTCTAAAACGCCAATGACCTGGACCCTCATTGCCTGGTGGCTGTTCGGATCGCTCTGCTGCCTGAACCTCGGCATCCTGATGTGGCAAACCTGGGCCGGCTGGCGGTTTCCCTTGCACCGGCGCCGGGATATGGCGCCAGCTGCGGCTGCAGCCACCGTCCTTAAACCGCTCAAAGGATTGGATTCTGAAACACGACATTGCCTTCAGAGTTGGATGGAGCAGGATTTCACGGGCAGTCTGCAGTTTCTTTTCGGAGTGGCGGTGCCGGATGATCCGGTTTGTCAGCTGGTTCGCGAGTTGCAAGCAACCCACCCCGGGCTGGATATCCAGCTGGTAATCTGCCCGGAAAGTTTTGGGCCGAACGCCAAGGTTTCAACCTTGATCCAGCTGGAGGGATTGGCCAAACATCCCGTCGTGGTGATTAGCGATGCTGACGTGCTCGTTCCGCCCGATTGCATGCGGCAATTGCTGGCTGAATTCCACGATCAGCAGATCGGCCTCGTCAATTGTTTCTATGCCCTGGCTAATCCCGCCACCACCGCTTTGCGCTGGGAAGCAGTAGCCATCAATGCCGATTTCTGGAGCCAGGTTCTGCAAAACCTTACTTTCGCCAAAATGAACTACGCCTTGGGTGCCGTGATGGCCATTCCTCGGGATACTTTGCGGGACATGGGCGGTTTCCGGGCGGTGGTGGATTACCTGGCGGACGATTATCAGCTGGGCAACCGGATTTTCAAACAGGGAAAAAAAATCGTCCTCAGCCCGGTCGTAGTGGAATGCTGGACCCCGCCCCAAAGCTGGCGGCAGGTTTGGAGCCACCAACTGCGCTGGTCCCGAACCATCCGGTTTTGCCACCCGGTCGGCTACGGATTAAGCGTCCTCAGCAACGCCACCCTCTGGCCGCTGCTTTGGCTCGCCTTTTGTCCCGGTCTGCTACCCGCTGCGGCGCTGGTCGCCAGCCTGAGTCTGCGGGCTGCATCTGCCGCCTGGCTTCAATTCCGCCTGACGCGCCACTGGGCTCATCTGCCCCACGCCTGGCTGGCGCCAGTGAAAGACCTGCTCGCTTTCGCCCTTTGGCTCATATCGTGGACCGGCCGCGACGTGATTTGGCGGGGCCAGCGGTTCCGCATCCAGCACCGTGGCCGGCTCCAAAGGGAAAATTGAGGGTCATTGGCCATCCTTCCGGTTAAAAGGCATTCTTAGGAATACACATCCAAAGCGTCCCCACAATGGACATGCTCACCGAGAAGACCAACAGCCGTTGAAAGATCGCGTTAAAACGGTTCAGGGTTACTTCCAAATCTTCGTGCGCCACTTTGACAATCCGCTCCAGTCCGTCCTCCAGGCAGCCGGCCATCGCACTGGTGGCAATGATGCTTTTCTGGCGGGCATCCAGCAGGCGCACCTGGTTGAAGGCAGCCTCAAAAGAGCCGTGCTGAACGAACACTGGCCGGGCGTTCAGGAAATCACTCCGCACCACCGAATTTCCCACCGCCTCTGAGGCGTATTCCAATATGCGGAGGACTTCAATGCCCCCCGTTTTGAGCAAGAGGCTGAAAGAACCGAAAAAAAGCACCTGGGAAAGCCCGATGACCACCTCCCGAACCATGGGAAACTGCAATGCCCCCCAATCCCGGACCCTGGCCAAAGCCGGCACGCGCCCCACCCCGTAGATGACCAAAGCCAGCAATCCCAGCTGGGTGCCGAAACCCAGAAAAGTTTGCCAGGCCGTGCCATACGAGCCGAAGTAAACCATGATCACCATGCGTGCCAGCCATCCGCACAAAATAATCAGCAGCGGATACAGCCACACACTGCGCACCAGCGCCAGCGTGGGATTGATCCGCAGGCAGCACTCGTGCAAAAACCGGAACGCTTCGACCAACCGGCCGCTGGCCTCCCCCGCCTCCAGGACCGGCAGAAAAAAGTGGGGCAACCGGCGCCGGTGTGGCGCCAGGGAATCGGCGATGGACATCCCCCTGCCACAGCCATCGATAACGTCCTTGAGGCACCGGTCCAACTGCGAATCCTGGACCAGGCGGCTCGCTTCCAGAGCCGCCACCGGCGCCAGCCCGGCCGAAAGGCAATTCGCCATGGAATAGCTGAACCACCCCAGATTACCGCAATCGAGTTTCATCATCGCCGACAGCTTGCCCGGGGCTCGCTGCTCATCAACCTTGAAATTGCAGCCGGGTTCCGGTGGGGTTCATTTTCAATGTGGCGTTGGATCGGGGTAAAGTGGGTTATTTGAAATGCGCAGGCTGGTGAATTATTGCCGGGTTGTTTTGGGATTTTATTTTCAGGGGCAGTTGCATCCTGGCCAGTTCCAGTTCCAGTTCCTTATCAGCCGATAGCCCAGCATATTACCGGTGAACCGAACTTGCAGATGTGAAAATGCCCCAGTTTTCCTTTTTCGCTCCCCAAAGGCGTCCGAAAATTTATTAGGCTGGGGCATCCATGTTCTGTAAACATATCGCCACGGACCGCCGGAATCCGACAAATTATTTTTCCGCTCGCCGTTCGGTGCGGCTGAGAATCACTGGGCGTCTTTGGGTGGGGCTTCGGGTTTGCCTTGGAGGGCCTTGATGCTATCCGGCAAATTGAAAACTTTGGCGTCCACCGGAGAGAAATCGACCGTTTCCATCGTGATGGTGGTATTGATGGCCATCATTTTTTGGGTGCTGACGGTGGCCAGGAGCAAACCGTCGAATTTCTTATATTCACCGGTTACATTCGTGACCTTGATGGAGCCGAGCGGGGTTTCCTGGGGCGTAATGGAGCCGGCCATCAGACCGGTTTTGACATTGTAAAATTCAAGGACCTCATCCCCCGTCTGTCGCACCAGCTTGAGCTTGTAGCATTCCTGATTTTCAAACTGGGTTTGCTCCACCACCTCCATGGACTTGAAATTCTTATCCTCATGCAAGGCCGCCAGGAAATCCGCTTCGTGGCGCAATTGCTCCCGTTGCTTGCCCTTGAGAATTTGCGGGCCTGTAGCCGGATCCACCGACCAGGCGATCGTGCCATCGAATCCGGATTGGATCGTGCCGAAACCCGCCAGATCGATTCTGAGCGATAGCCGGTTGGGCTTGGCGGCCCAGACCTCCAGGTCGCCTTTCAATCCCTGGGCGGCCAGTTCAAATTTCCCTTTGACATGCTGTGAATCATGCTTCAGCAAAGCGTCCCGGCCGCCGAAAGTCTCTATGTATTTATCCAGAACGGCCCGGGCGGTAGGCAGTTTGGCCGCCGCGGAGGCGTTTGGTTCTTCGGCACCAGAGACCGATTGAAAAAAGATCAACCAGGCAACGGCCGCCATGCCGGCCAGAAGAGAAATTCGTTTGCAGTTTGTTTCCATAACGGGGGAGTTAACCGTATCGGAAAGGTTTTGGCCAAATTAAAATCACCCACCGGCATCCCTCACCGCCGTTTTGATCTTTCCGCCTTACAGCCCGCCCCCTACGATCCACACCCATGTGGGAATCACTTGTTCAAATGCACCAGGGAGATCGGCATACGCGGCGGAATCAAACCCCGCCTTTGATCCCCAAGCAGCCGCCATCGCCGGCGCTACCGTGGGATTTCCTGCTGGCCTTGCTGTGGCTCTACTTGGCTTTTTGCGCTGTGTCCGCTGCGCCTGAATCCTCCGCCACCCCGGTCTGGCACAGCAAATCAATCCGGCGGCCAGTCCAGGTGAGCCAGGTCCAAATCACCGATGGATTTTGGGGACCGAAGTTGAAAACCTACCGGGAAAAGACCATCCCGCATGCCTGGAATTATGTACGGCGGGAAATCGAGGACAACGAGATTGCCGCGGGCTGGCGCCACGAATCCCGCGGGGAAGACACCCCTTGGAACCAAGCCAACCTGCACAAAGCCCTGGAGGCTGCGGCTTACGCGCTGGCCCAGGAAAAAGACGAGGTGCTCGCACAAAAGGTGGATTCCATCATCAAGGCCATCGCGGGCGCGCAGCAGCCGGATGGCTATGTGAACGCCTTGATCACGGTCCGCCATAAGCAGCCGTGGACCAATCTGGACGGCCAGCATGAAGGTTATGTGGCGGGCCATTTGATGGAGGCCGCGGTGGCCCATTATCTGGCCACCGGCCGGGATTCCTTCCTGAAGGTGGCCGAAAAACTGGCTCTGCATATCCATCACCACTTCATCACCGAAGGCCACCAGGGGGTTTGCGGCCATGCGGAATTGGAGTTGGCCTTGGTGCGGTTGTACCACGTCACCGGCCAGCCTGAGTTTCTGGCCTTGGCCAGGGAATGGATCGAGCGGCGTGGGCGGCCATTCAATTATTCCACCGATACTCCCCGCAGTTATTTCATGGATCACCTGCCCATCCGCGAAGTGGACGACGTGGTGGGCCACGCGGTGCGCACCCTGTTTTACCTGACCGGGGTGGCAGCGGTGGGCTTGGAAACCGGCGATCCTGGCCTGCAAGCGGCCGCCCGCCGCCTGTGGCAGATCACCACCACCCAGAAAATGTACATCACCGGAGGGGTTGGATCCCGGGAAGCGGACGAAGGTTTCGGCCCCGCCTACGACCTGCCGGACAAAGGTTATTGCGAGTCCTGTGCGGCCTGCGGCTTGATTTATTACTCCCAGGCTCTTTTCGCCATGGATGGCAATGCAGCCGCCATAGACGTGGTGGAGCGGGTTTTTTACAACACCCTGCTCCATGGCATGGCGTTGGATGGGGTGTCCACCTACTACCGCAATCCCCTGGAGGATGCGCAAAATCCGCGCAATAATATCTGGGTTTGCTGCCCGCCCTGTATTTCCCGCACGCTCCTGCGGCTGCCGGAATACGTTTATGCCACGGCGCCTGATGGTCTTTACGTCAATTTGTATGCCGGCAGTGAAGCGGCGGTGACCGTGGGGCAAAACCACATCCGCATCACCCAGGCAACCCAATACCCGTGGGAGGGAAGCGTCCGGCTCACGGTGCATCCAGAATTACCCACGCCTTTTTCCCTGTATTTGCGGGTTCCGGGCTGGTGCCCGGAAATGCGGGTGCGGCTCAACGGCCAGCCGATCACAGTTTCCCCGCCAGCCACCGGCTACGTGCAAATCCAGCGGCCATGGCGGGCCGGGGATTATGTGGAGCTGGAGCTGGCCATGCCCGTGATGCGCATGGAAGCGCACCCCAAAGTGCGCGAATTGAGCGGGCGGGTGGCCCTGCAGCGCGGCCCCCTGGTTTATGGGCTCGAGGCCTTGGATAACTTCGGCCAGGCCAACCTGAGCCTTGGACAAAACCCCTCCTTGCAGGCCAGGTATCACCCGAATTTCCTGGGTGGGATCACGGTTATTAACGGCCTGGATGCCAACCATACTCCGTTTACGGCCATCCCTTTTTACGCCCTGGCCAATCGCCAGCCTTCCGCCCAAACGGTCTGGCTCAAACAGGCGGGGAAAAAAGAAACCTCAACCAATTGGGAGGGGAAATTATATCGCGCGATGGACTCCACGGACCTCGTCGCACCGCCCGTGCGGGACGAAGCTCGAGCCTTGGAAATCGACTTCAGCCTGGAGGTGGGACGCATTCGCCCGCTGCACGGCATCAATGCCGGACCGCTCAACCTGGGCAACACTCTGGATTTCACCTCCTTTTATCAAAAGCTCGCGCCCCCTCTGACCCGCCTGCACGACTGCCATTGGCCCAATCCGGACGTGGTGGATATCCACGCCGTGTTCCCTGATCTCACGGCCGATCCGCTTTCGCCGGCCAGCTACCGTTTTGACCGCACGGATGAATATCTTAAGGCCATTCGCGCGGCGGGCATCCCAATCCTGTTTCGTCTCGG
>CAIMWS010000023.1 GCA_903845125.1 uncultured Verrucomicrobiota bacterium | reverse complement strand
TGCTGCGGCTCCTGGGGCTGGCGCCCGGCCGCCAGCAGGAACTCCAGCGTGCCCTGGGCGGCCTGGCGCAATCCGGGCGGATCACCCGCACCAAGGGGAACCGCTACATCCTGTCCCGGGCGGCGGACCTGGTCGCCGGGCGCATCCGGATCAACCGCCAGGGGAAAGGCTTCCTGCAGCCGGAAGACACCGATCTGAAGGAGATCGCCATCCCGCCCGGCGCGACGTCCACGGCGCTCCACGAGGATCGCGTCCTCGTGCGGCGGGATGTCAAAGCCAAAGGGCTGCGCCCCGGCCGGCTCGAGCCGGAGACGGGAGCGGTGATCCGCATCCTGGAGCGGAAGCGGACGCAGATCGTGGGCACGCTGCAGCGGGGCCGGGAATTTCTCTACGTGATCCCCGACGACCCGCGGATGCCGCACGACATATACGTGCCGGCGCCGAAGGATGTGGGCCGGCCGGCCCGCGTGGGCGACAAGGTGGTGGTCGAGCTGCGGGAGTGGCAGTCGCGCCACACCAATCCGGAAGGGGAAATCATCGAGGTCCTCGGCGCGCCGGATGAGGAGGGGGTGGACATGCTTTCGGTGCTGCGCCAATACAGCCTGCCGTTGCGGTTTCCGAAAAACGTGCTGCAGGAAGCCCGCGCCCATGGCGAATCCGTGCCGGCGGGCGAGCTGGCCGGGCGGGTGGATTGCCGGCGGGATCCGGTGATCACCATCGACCCCGACGACGCGAAGGATTTCGACGACGCGATCTGCCTGCAGCGGGTTGCGCGCGACCAGTGGCGGCTGTGGGTGCACATCGCCGATGTGTCGCATTACGTGAAGCCGGGCACGGCGCTGGACACCGAGGCGCGCAAGCGGGGCAACTCGACCTACCTGGTGGACCGCGTGATCCCCATGCTGCCGGAGGCGCTGAGCAACGGCCTCTGCTCGCTGCACCCGGACGTGGACCGCCTGACCCGGTGCGTGGAGTTCCTCATCTCCCAGGAGGGCCGGGTGCTGGAGGCGAAGTTCCATTCGGCGGTGATCCATTCGCAGCGGCGCTTCACCTACAAGGAGGTGTTCGCGATCCTGCAGCGGAAGCCCGCCGGCCCCATCGAGCAGATGCTCCATGACGCGCACACGCTGGCGCAGCGGATCCGCCGGCTCCGTTTCCGGGCCGGTTCACTGGACCTCGAATTCCCCGAGATGAAGATCCGGCTGGACGACCACGGCCGCATCGCGGGCATTGAAAAGGTGGAGAACGACATTTCGCACCAGCTGATCGAGGAATACATGCTGCTGGCCAACGAGGCGGTGGCCGCCCGGCTGATGCGGCAACCCGCGCCCGCGATCTACCGGGTGCATGAGGAGCCGGACGAACGGCGGCTGCAGGAATACCGCGAGGATGTGCTCAGCCAGCACGTCCAGTGCGGGAACCTGGCCCGGCGGCCGGAGGTGCAGAAGCTCCTGCAGAAGCTCGGCCAGCTGCCGATCGGCGCGGCGCTGAAGGTCGGTTTCCTGCGCTCGCTCATGCGGGCCCGTTACGCGGTGGAGCCGCTCGGCCATTACGGGCTGGCCAAGGCGAAGTACACCCATTTCACCTCCCCCATCCGGCGCTATGCGGACCTGGTGGTCCACCGGATCCTGTTCCAGAAGGTCCACAGCCGGATCCAGGCACTCAAGGAGACGGCCGAGCACCTCTCCGGCACGGAACGCAATTCCGCCGATGCCGAGCGGGACAGCAAGGATGTGAAGCTGTACGCCTTCCTGAAGGCTCAGCTGCAATCCACCAAGCCCCCGGTGTATCCGGCGCTGGTGACGGAGGTGCGCAATTTCGGGTTTTTTGTGGATGTGCCGGGCCTGGCGATGAGCGGGCTGGTGCACCTCTCCAGCCTGGAGGACGACTTTTACCTGTTCGACACCGAGCGCAGCCAGCTGGTGGGCCGCCAGAGCCGCCGGGTGATCCGGCTGGGGGACCCGGTGCGGGTGCAGGTGGCCAAAGTGGACAGCTTCAAGAAACAGGTGGATTTCCGGCTGGCCCGGGAGGACAAGGCCGCAGCGCCACGCCCGGCGCAGGGTCCCACGCCACGCACAGCACAGGGTCCAGCGCCCCGTCCAACGCTGCGCCCGACACCGCGCGCCACGCCACGTCCGGCGCCAGGTCGTGCGCCGGAATCCCGGCGGCGCCGGAATCCCGCCCCCGAACCGCCCCGGAAAAGGGCGGACCCCCGCCGGAGGCGGCGCTGACGGAGGCCCCGGGGCAGGGGAGGAAAGCGCAGGCCCGGGGGTGATCCGGCGCGGGCTGGATTTCCCGGCAGCGACTGGCCGAGAAACGGGCTTGCTGGAGGCAAGGCTCCTTCACTACATTCACGGCATGGATTGGCTGGCATATGGCTTGGCGTTATTGGGCGCTTATTTCCTGGGCTCGATCCCCAGCGGTTACCTGGCGGGTCGGCTGAAGGGCATTGATATCCGCCAGGCCGGCAGCGGGAACATCGGGGCCACCAACACTTTCCGCACGCTGGGCAAAACGGCGGACATCGCGGTGCTGCTGGGCGATGCATTCAAAGGCTTCGCGGCGTGCCGCTGGCTCGCGCCCTGGATTTATTCCTGGGTGGGGCAGCCCGCGCACGCTTTTTCCGTGCCCGTGCCGCTGGCCGCCGGGGTGGCCGCCATCCTGGGGCACAATTACACCTGCTGGCTGCGGTTCAAGGGCGGCAAAGGGATCGCCACCAGCGCGGGCGTATTCATCGCCCTGGCCTGGCAGGCGCTGCTGGCCACGCTGGCGGGGTGGATCCTGGTCTTCGCCCTGAGCCGGTATGTGTCCCTGGCGTCGATCACCGCGGCCCTCCTGCTGCCGGTGATGGTCTGGTTTTGGGGCGGCTCCGCGGCGCTGGCCGGCATCACGGTATTCCTGAGCCTGATGGCCCTGTACAAGCACCGGTCCAATATCCAGCGCCTGCTCGCGGGCACGGAGCCGCGGTTCGGCCGGAAGAAGAACCAACCCTGACCACCCATTTGCGCATGAAAATCACCATTCTAGGATCCGGCGCCTGGGGTTCCGCCCTGGGCCTGCTGCTGTATCAATCCCGCCACCAGCTCACGCTGTGGGGCAATTTGCCAGAACAATTGGAGATGATGCGCACCCGGGGCCGCAATGAGCCGGCCCTGCCCGGGATCGATCTGCCCCGCGATTGGCGCCTGGAGGCCGGCCTGGCCCGCGCCGTGGAAGGCTGCGAGGCGATCGTGGTGGCCGTGCCCTCCCAGTTCGTGCGGGAGGTCACCCGCCAGCTGGGAGGTTTCCAGGGGCCGGTGTTCAGCGTCACCAAGGGGATCGAATATGAGACCGGGCTGACGATGTCCGGCGTGCTGGCCTCCACGATGCCCGGCGCCGCGATCGGGGCGTTGTCCGGCCCGACGCTGGCCTTGGAAGTGGCCCGCGGCGTGCCCACCGCCATCGTTTCGGCCAGCTCGGACCCGGAGACGGCCCGGCTGGGGCAGAGCCTTTTCCACCGGCCCACCTTCCGGGTTTATACGAGCCAGGATATCCTGGGGGTGGAGCTGGGCGGCGCCCTGAAAAATGTGATCGCCATCGGGGCGGGTGTTTGCGACGGCCTCGGCTTTGGCGATAATTCCAAGGCCGCCTTGATCACCCGCGCCATCGTGGAGATCCGCCGCCTCGGCGTGGCCTGCGGCGCCCAGGCGGACACCTTCTCCGGGCTCAGCGGCCTGGGGGATTTGACGGTCACCTGTTTCTCGCGGCTGAGCCGCAACCGGGGCCTGGGCGAGCGCCTGGGCCGGGGGGAGACCTTGAGCCACATCCTGGCCACGATGGCCGCGGTGGCCGAGGGGCATCCCACCGCCCGGTCGGTCCACCACCTGAGCGCCAAGCTGGGGGTCAGCACCCCGATCATGAGGGAGGTCTACGCCATGTTGTATGAAGGCAAGGATATCCGCCAGGCGGTGGCGGACCTGACCGGCCGGGAGCAAAAAGCCGAGGACAGCGGCAAGGAGCCGCCGGCGGCCGGGCCGCCCCTGTCCGCTGGTGGCCCGGATCGCCTCGCCAACAAATAGCCAGGACCCTCAGCCCGACCCATGCCAGCCACTGCCCCCATCGCCTGCCTCGGGATCATCGCGGGCAACCGCTCGCTGCCGCTGGTGCTGGCGCGGGAGGCGCGCCGGGCGGGCATCCCGCGCCTGGTGGCGGTGGGCTTCCACAACGAAACCGATCCCGCCCTGGCCGGGCTGGTGGATGAGATCACCTGGCTGCGGGTGGGCCAGCTGAACAAAATGATCCGGGCCTTCAAGGACCGGCAGGTGAGCCGCTGCGTGATGGTGGGCCAGATCGCCCCGAAGAACCTGTTCGATCTGCGGCCCGACCTCCGGGCTTTGGGGCTGCTGCTGCGCCTCAAGGAAAAGAACGCCCACACCCTCTTCGGCGCCATCGCGGACGAACTGCGCAAGGACGGCGTGGAGCTGGTGGAGGCCACCCCCTGGCTCCAGCCTTTGATGCCCGGCCCCGGATTTGAGCTGGGCCCCAAATTATCCGCCGATCAGCAGGCCGCCGTGCAGTTCGGCTTCCGCCTGGCCAAGGAGGTGTCCCGGCTCGACATCGGGCAAACCGTGGTCGTCAAGGAGGGCACCGTGCTGGCCGTGGAGGGGTTTGAGGGGACCGACGCCTGCCTGGCGCGCGGCGGGCAGCTGGCGGGCCGCAAAGGGGGCGCGGTGGCGGTGAAAGTGGCCAAGGCCAGCCATGATATGCGGTTCGACATCCCGTGCATCGGGCCGCAGACCGTGACGGTATGCGCGGAATCAGGTATCAGCGTGCTGGCCCTGGAAGCCGGCAAAACGCTCGTGCTGGACCTGGAGGAGTGCCGGGAGCTGGCCCGCCAGCGCCGCTGTTCCATAACCAGCGTCAACTGAACCATGGCCAAAAAGCCCAAAAGCCCGGGCGCAAAATCCCCCGGCCGGCCAGTCCCGGCGCCGACCGGGGCGGAGGCCGGTGCGCCGGAATGCCTGCCCCCCTGCCTCCGCGCCCAGCCGGAGGGCGCGGTCCTGTCGGTCCATCTGCAGCCGCGGGCGTCCGCCAATGAGATCGGCGGCCTGCACGGCGCCGAGTTGCGGGTGCGGGTGACGGCGCCGCCCGTGGATTCCGCGGCCAACGAAGCCCTCGTGCGGCTGCTGGCGGAGACGCTGGGCTTCAGCAAAGGCGCCATCCGGATCGTGCGCGGCCACACCTCGCGCCACAAGCAGCTGGTTTTCTCCGGCGCCGCCGCCCCCGCGCTGGCGGCCAAACTGGCGGCGGCGGGGATGCTTTAAGGAACGTTATGAGCCACCATCAACCGCCTGCCAACCGCTCCCGATTCCCCCGCAAAACACGCGGCTGGACCTGGCCGTTGGACGGGGCGGGTTGGATCCTGGCCCTGGCCGCCCTCGCCTGCCTGGGCGGGGCGGGTGAAGCCCGCGCGGCGGGCCCGGCCAAACCGAATATCGTTTTCATTTTGGCGGACGACCTGGGCTATGGGGATCTGGGTTGTTTCGGCCAAAAGAAAATCCGCACCCCCAACCTGGACCGGATGGCGGCCGAAGGGATGCGGTTCACCGCGCATTACGCCGGTTCGCCCGTGTGCGCCCCCTCCCGGTGCGTCCTGCTGACCGGTCGCCATCCCGGCCATGCCTTCATCCGCGACAACCGGGAGGTCCAGCCCGAGGGGCAATTGGCCCTTCCCGCCGCCACGGTGACCCTCGCCAGGCTCCTCCAGCAACAAGGGTACGCCACCGGGGCGTTTGGCAAATGGGGCCTGGGCGCCCCCGGCTCGGAGGGCGCCCCGCTCCAGCAGGGGTTCGACCGTTTCTTCGGCTACCTTTGCCAGC
The DNA here is from genome assembly GCA_903845125.1 of uncultured Verrucomicrobiota bacterium. Classification (GTDB taxonomy): domain Bacteria; phylum Verrucomicrobiota; class Verrucomicrobiia; order Limisphaerales; family UBA1319; genus CAIMWS01. Next base: position 1,028 of record CAIMWS010000023.1, on the reverse strand, counting down.
GCCTGGCGCACAACCATTACCCGGCTTACCTTTGGGACAACGACCGCCGCCGGCCGCTCGGCAATCCCGTTTTTTCGGCCCACCAGAAATTGCCCGCGGGCGCCGGCACCAATGATCCGGCCGCCTACACGAATTTCGTGGGCCGGGAATATGCCCCGGACCTGATCCTGGAACAGGCCCGCCGCTTCGTCCGGGAAAACCGGGACCGGCCCTTTTTCCTGTTTGTGCCCACGACGATTCCCCATCTGGCGCTGCAGGTGCCGGAGGATTCGCTCCGCGAATACCTCGGCCAATGGCCGGACCCGCCCTATGCCGGGGGCAAAAGCTATCTGCCGCACTATTCCCCGCGGGCCGCCTACGCGGCGATGATCACCCGCCTGGACCGGGAGGTGGGCCGCCTGCTGAGCCTGGTCCAGGAACTCGGCCTGGACGAACGAACCCTGTTCATTTTCACCTCGGACAACGGGCCGCTCTACGACCAGCTCGGCGGCACGGACACGGATTTCTTCGGCTCCGCGGCGGCCTGGCGCGGACGCAAAGGCTCCGTTTACGAGGGCGGTCTCCGGGTGCCCCTGGTGGTCCGCTGGCCAGGCCGGGTGCCGGCGGGCGCCACCGCGGGCCGCGTGACCGGTTTCGAGGATTGGCTGCCCACGCTGCTGGAGCTGGCGGGTGCGGCGGCGGCCACGCCGAAGGATATCGACGGCCTCAGCTTTGCGCCCACCCTGCGCGGGGAGTCGCAGGCGGAGCGGCCTTTCCTGTAACGTGAATTCGCCGGCTACGGCGGCCAGCAATGGCTCCGCCGGGGGGATTGGGTGGCGGTGCGCCAAAATCTGGCCCGGCTCCCGGTCGGGTCGCCCCTCCCACCGCTCACCGAGCTCTACAACCTTCAGCAGGATCCCCGGGAGATTGGCAACCAGGCCGCCCGGCAGCCCGATCTCCTCGCGGCCATGGACCGCCTCCTGCGGGAGCAGCATCGGCCTTCCCGGGAATTCCCGCAGCCCGTCCTGGACCAGCCGGCCGGAGCGCGC
>CAIMWS010000022.1 GCA_903845125.1 uncultured Verrucomicrobiota bacterium | reverse complement strand
TTTCAAGCGGTGGCCCGAAGCAAAAAAACACAAGGATTTCCGCGTGATGCTGGAAACCCAAAAAGAGATTGATGCGGTTGTAGTCGGAACTCCGGACCACCTGCACGCTCCGGTGTCCATCGCCGCCATGAAAGCTGGCAAGCATGTATATTGCGAAAAACCGCTCACGCACACGGTTTGGGAAGCCCGACAGATGACCGCCATCGCCAGGGAACAGAAAGTGGCTACTCAAATGGGCAATCAAGGACAAGCTTCTGAGGCCACCCGCCGGCTTTGCGAGATCGTCTGGGATGGAGCCATCGGCCCGATTCGCGAAGTCCACATTTGGACCGATCGGCCCAACCAAGGATTGCTCGGCGAGTATTGGCCGCAGGGAGTCAACCGGCCCAAAGACACCCCAACCGTCCCCGAAACGCTGGCCTGGGATTTGTGGCTGGGGCCTGCGCCTGTCCGCCCTTATCACCCAGCTTACCTGCCGTTCAAATGGCGTGGTTGGTGGGATTTCGGCACCGGCGCCTTGGGCGATATCGGCTGCCATTCTTTTGACCCGATTTTCCGGGCCCTTAAACTTGGACACCCCTTGACGGTTGAAGCCTGCAGCACCCGGGTCAACCAGGAGACCTATCCGCTCGGATCCACTGTGCAATACGAATTCCCCGCTCGTGGCGAGCAACCGGCCCTGGTTTTCACCTGGTATGACGGCGGTTTGCGCCCCATGCGGCCCAGGGAATTGCCGCCTGGCCGCCCCATGAGTGAAAGCGGTTACATGCTGGTGGGCGACAAGGGGAAGATCCTCAACGGACGACTGCTTCCCGAAGCCTTGCGCCAGGAATACAAAGAGCCTGCAAAAACCATTCCCCGGTCCAAAGGACATTACGTGGAATGGATTGAAGCTTGCAAGGGGGGGAAACCGGGCGGATCCAATTTCGATTGGGCCGGCCCCCTGGCGGAAGTGGTTTTGCTCGGCAATGTAGCCCTCCGCATGAACCTGCGGGAGGAAATCAACCGTATGAAATTAGCCTGGGACGCCGCCCAAATGAAATTCACCAACCTCGACGACGCCAACCAATACCTCACCAAGAAGTATCGGGAAGGCTGGGCTTTGTGAGGAGGCAGTGATTTAAAAAACCGTCAGGGAGATGCACTGTCCAGTGGGTCTCCCTGGCGCTCGATGGCAGCAGGATCCAACGGATCGCCAACGATGCGGGCAGTTTGCCGCAGGCGATATGGCCGGCAGGCATTGGTGGCTTGGGGATAATCCACGGCGCGCAAACGAAGTTCATCAATCCGCTCGCCGATGAAAACCGGCCGCATATCGTTGGTGAGAACACTCAAGCGAAGGTGATCCATGGTCAATTTGGCCACGTTGCGAGCGTAGAAAGCCCACGCTGGCAATGGACGAGCATCGACCCCAGGCTGGCGGACATTCATTTTTGCCTCCGCCAGGTTGCCGCCCCCGGTGAACTCCATGCTGATATCCCGAAACACCACGTTGGTGAAGGGTGTTTCAGCCCAGCTTTCCACTGAAGCGGCGGCGCGATAAATACCCGTGGCGGCCACTTGGTTCACCTCAATATTCCCGGCTGTATTTCCTGGTTTCAGGTTAAAATGAAAAGGCGTCGCCACTTGGTGGATCGTCAGGCGGGACAGCAGCACATCATCCAGGTTCCCCTGGGTCGCATCCCAAGCACCCGGTTGCAAGTTTATGGCTGCCAGCATGTTAAAGCGGTTCGACGTGCGGTGCGGATACCGGCCAGGCCCATAAAAAAGGCAATCGTGCACCATCAAATGCGTGGCTGGCCCGATCAGCCGGATCCCATTGCAGGCGGAATTGATAATGCACCCGGAAATCACCACGTTTTCCCAATAACGCCCGGCAATGGCATCATCCCCGGTATAAATTTGGCAGGCGGTGATCGTCACATTGCGGCAGGAGCGCCCCGGCCAACCCCGGAAATGAATTCCATCCCAGCCACCGGTGATGCGCAAATTCTGGAATTCCACCTGCTGGCAAAACTCCAGAAGAAAAGCGTAATTGGCCGAATCACGAACCGTGAAATCCCGAAAAACCAGGTTGCAGCTATGGCCCAAAATCACCGTGTGCGGCCCGCGCATGCGCTCTTCCCCTTGGGGATCGAACACTTTATTGCCGTCGATTACGCCTGGACCCACGATGCCGGCATTTTCGATGTTATCCCCCAGGATCAAAGCCCGATGCCAGTTGGAACGGAACCGCGCTTCCGGAGTTCCGGCGGGAGGCGAAAAAGTTTGGTAATCGTTGAGGTTCGTGGTGCCAATCAAGGTGGCGCCCGCTTCCAAAACCAGCCAGATATGGCTTCGCAACCGGATGGTGCCGCATAAGTATTTGCCGGGTCCAAATACCACTTGTCCCCCACCCGATGCGGCACATGCCTCCACCGCCTGGTTGATGGCCACAGTATCGGCATTTTGGCCATCCCCTTTGGCTCCGTGGTCGCGGACCCTATACACACCATCCGCCAAGGCGAAACTGGTCAGCGCCAGTCCCCATAAGCAACAGAGAATTTTCAGCCATGGCCACCCGCAAACCCGCGGACGGAGATTAAACAGAAGATTTCGACTTTGGTTGATCAGCATAAGTTTCCGGTTTCCAGGCCCGGCCAGGAGGCAAGCCTCATCCTATAAAAAGTTCCGGCGAATTTTTCCTGGCCTGACCGGCTGGCTTTGAATTGTTGAACCAATAACATTCGGTCTCTCAATTTGTGCGCACGATCCGATAAAGCTTCATTAAGAACTCGCCGCGGGTGGTTTTGCCGGGGAAATACTCGAAAGTTTTGCCGTGGCCCTCTGCTCTGAGCCAAGCGGCAGCTTGGGCTGGCGAAACTGGTTCGTCCAATTTGGCCTCCCAATCCGGCAGCAGGCCGGTTAAACCAAAATGCTGCACGGCGGCGAAGCTGGGATGGTCCACCGTGACATCCCGGAAGTAAATAAGCACCCCCTTTTGCCGCACCAAAACATCCTGCAGTTTCTGAAGGTTGATGTTTTTTACCGGGCAGCGGTTGCGGAGGGCGAGTGAAGCCGCCACGCCCGCGGCTTCGCCGAGAGCCATCCAACAAGGCTCCATCCGTAAAGTGCTGAATCCGACGTGGGTTCCGGAAACGGGGACCGGCATCAATAAATTGGTGACCTTCTTGGGAACCATAACTCCGTAAGGGACCGTGTAGGGTTGCGAACCCAGGCTGAAGAAACCATCCAAATGCACCCGGCCTGGTTCGCGTTTGCGTACCGCATGGGAGTCCAAGGGATAATGGCTGGCGGTAATGCTGTTGCGATGGACCGGCGGCCGGCCATTCGGTTTAACCGGCAAGGCATCGCGAGCGGCAAACAAATATTCCCCCTCCATCCGGCGCCCTTCCCGCACATAAACCTGCCGGGGGAAATGAGCGTTGTCCACATACTCGTCCTTGGCCAGCCCCCACTCCCGGCAGCGGGCTTTAAAATCCTCCGGCAATGCCGGATCCTGCTGGCAGAACCAGAGCAGACCCAGGGTATAATTGCGGAGGCGCTGCGCATACTGATCACGCCAAATCCAGGAGGCAGTCGGCCAGGCCCAGTTTTCCTCCGGCAAATCTGTGGAAAGAAATACGGCATGCTGATTATTCGCATCGTATTTGCCGTTGGGCAGCTTGGCCAGGTTCACAATCCGCCCCACGCCGGCAAACTCCAACTCCAGCCGGGGAACACCGATCGGGCCGGTTACCCGGTTGGATTTTAAATCGTCAACCAACGAAAGATATTCATCTCGAAAGTAAACCGGCGGTTGAGCGATGGCGACCCGGTTGGTGGGGGTTTTGGTCAAGGCCAGCCGATAATTATAGGCTTGGATCGCGTTATCCCCCATGCCGGTCGTGCCCGGCCCAATTTCACCTCCCCAAACTTTATACAATTGACCAGCCATGGATTCATTCAAATCCCATTGGCTTTCGCGCCCCAACCGACAAGGAACCCCGGCAGCCGCTGACAGGTCTCCCTCGTAAGTGGCATCGATGAAAACCCGGGCTTGAAATAGTTCGGACAACCCCATAGCCAGGTTAAGCACCTCAATGAGGCGAATAGCCCCATTGGCCAGGTACACTTTGGCGGGTGCAGCATCAAACTGCCGCTTCCGAAACACCTGGATCCTGGGATGCTCTGCCAGCATGGATTCAAAGGTTGCTTCGGCCACCGAAGGCTCGAAATGATACCCATCTGAACAATCCCTCACCTGGGGTGAATCCACCCCGTAATGCTTCACATAATAGTTTTTGTTCCGCCGGACAAACTCAAGAAACAATCCGCCGGTAGCGCCACGCGTGACAATATCGGACGCCCCCAGGCCGTTGGCAGGCAAGCCGCCGATATGTTCCATCCGCTCTAAAAGTGCCACCTCCGCCCCCTCGCGGGCCGCCGCAATGGCGGCCATGACGCCGCCGGGTGTCCCGCCCACGATAACCACATCGAACAAACGCACTTCCGCCTTGGGGGGGGGGCGCCGGGGCACCTGGCACCCCCTCGATCAAACCGAGTCCGGCTAACAGAATGGCAAAAATCTTTCGCATGACAGCATCAGTGCTCGCCCGGCATCTTAAGCTGGCCAGCCTGGCGAAAGAAAGTGGGAAAGATCAAAAATCCAAAGCCCCTTTGCGATTGACAAAACCCACCAAAACATGACATTGAAGAAGCATGCCTTATTTCGCGCAATTTGGGGTTGTCGTCCTCGCCGGCGCTTTCCTGAGTATGAACGCCATGGTTCTCCAACTCTCAGGCGCCACCTCCAGCAATCGGGCTCCTTCCCAAACCGGTGCGGTTGCCTCGCCGGAACCTGGATGGCCCCAGTGGCGCGGCCCCCGACGCGATGGTGTTTGCGACGAAACGGGTTTATTACCCCGCTGGCCGGACCAAGGCCCCAAGTTGCTTTGGCAGATCCAAGGTTTGGGACGGGGGTATTCCTGCCCCATCATCAGCCAGGACCGCCTCTTTATTACCGGAGATTTTGGCGATCAACTGCTGATCATCGCCCTGGATATGGATGGGAAAACCATTTGGCGCACCCCCAATGGAAATTCCTGGAAAGGTTCCTACCCAGGGGCCCGGGCTTGTGTGGCCATCAGCGAAGGCAGGGTATATCACCTGAACGCCCATGGCCGCCTGGCTTGCCTGGAGGCCACCAACGGTGCTGAATTGTGGGCCATTGAGACCCTGAAAGAATTCGCCGGACAAAACCTGACCTGGGCCATCAGCGAATGCCTGCTCGTCGATGAACAAAAAGTTTACGTTACTCCGGGCGGCCGGAAGGGCCTGATGGCCGCCCTGGATAAAAAAACAGGCAAGACCGTGTGGACCTCTGAACCTTTGCGGTTTAATGCCCAGGGCAAACTGGTTAAAATCCAGCCGGATGGCGAGGGATCCTCGATCGATAGCGCTGGTTATGCGTCCCCGGTTCTTTGCCAAATCAAAGGCCGGAAAATAGTGGTGAATTGTTCGCTCCAGCACATGGTCGGAATTGACGCTGAATCGGGCCGGTTACTTTGGAGCATCCCCTACCCTTCCCGCTACCAGGTCATAGCCTGCACGCCGGTCTTGCTGGAGGAGGCGATTTTTATTTCCTGCCCGGATTCCCAAGGCGGGACACTGTTTCGGCTGGATGCCAAAACCCAGGCACCGGACACCATCTGGATCTCAAATCTGGACACCTGCCACGGTGGGGTGGTCTGCGTCAGCAATGCGTTGTACGGTTCCTACTACCGCAGCGTGAAGGGCTGGGGGTGCTTGAATGCCGCCGATGGCACCGTGCGTTACCAGACCAAGGATCTGGCCATGGGTTCTGTGCTCTACGCGAATGGACGCTTATATTGCCTGGGGCAGGATGGCATCATGGCCCTGATAAATCCCACCGTTCAAGGTTTTGAATTCTGCGGCCGCTTCCAACTGGCTCCGCAAGCTAATGGTGACGCCTGGACTCATCCGGTGATTCATGGGCAGCGCCTCTATTTGCGATACCATGAGACACTGTACTGTTACGATGTGAAATTCCAAAACCAGTAACCGGAAGCTCAGTCCTAACCGCCCGATAAAATTTCCGGAGGTCCGGAATCGCGAAGGCCGGAAAATCGTCATTAACCCCGTCCCATTTACCTGCCGGGTCCCAACATTGGCCGAATTTTTCAAGCTTCCTTAAGCGATTCCGCAAATTCGGCCGGCTTGCCCCCCGTTTTTCAGCTCCGCTTTTTCCAGCTTGACCTGAGCACGGGCAGGGACATGCTCGCGGATATGAAATCAGACAAAAATAAATCCGCTCTGCCGGCCCCGTCTTTGAGCCAGCAGGCAGCGAATCATCGTGTCAACCGGCGCTCGTTTCTGGCCTCCGTGGGCCTGGGAGCAGCGGCCTTGAACTTGCCCTCAAAAACCCAGGCTGCGGAAAAAGTCATCCAAGGCTTTGAGCGGGGGCCTGAAGATCCCAACGCATCCCGAAACTGGAAGCCCGTCTCCGATCGCAAGGTGCGGGTGGGCATCGTGGGCTACGGGGTCTGCAAGTTCGGGGCGGAGTTCGGTTTCCAGAATCATCCCAATGTGGAGGTGGTTGCGGTCAGCGACCTTTTTCCCGACCGCTGCGCCGAATTGGCCAGGGTGTGCCGCTGCCAGAAAACCTATCCGTCCTTGGAGGAGTTGGTGAAAGACGACAAAATCGAGGCCGTGTTCGTGGCCACCGATGCGCCCAGCCATGCCCGGCACGTCATCGAGGTTTTGAAACACGGCAAGCACGCCGCTTCGGCCGTGCCAGCGGCTTATGGCTCGGTGGAGGAAGCTCAGCAACTTTATTCAGCGGTCAAAGCCAGCGGGCTTAAATACATGATGTTTGAGACTTCCTGTTTCCATGAGGATTTATTTGGCATGCGTCAGATTTTCAACAGTGGAGGTCTGGGCAAGCTGGTCTATTCGGAAGGGGAATATTATCATTACATGGAGGAACCCATTCCTTCTTACAAAGATTGGCGCGTGGGTTTGCCGCCCCAATGGTATCCCACCCATTCCAACGCCTATTACGTGTGCGTTACTGGCGGCAGTTTCACGGAAGTCAGTTGCATGGGGATTCCCAGCCAGGTGAAACATTTATTACCCGCCAATAACCGCTACCAGAATCCATTTGGAACTGAGATCGCCCTATTCCGGACCAGTGAGGGGGGGATGTCCCGCATGGCGGTCAGCTGGGATACTCCAGGATTCAGCGGCGAAATGGGCCGCATCCGCGGGCAGCGCGGCACTTATTACGGCAAATACGAAGGGCTGGAAAAAAACCTGCCCCCCCTGAAACGTCCGGCGCTGCCCACGGGAGTCGCCTCCGGAGGACATGGCGGTTCCCATGGATATTTGATGGATGAATTTGTCACCGCCATCCTTTTGGATCGTAAGCCATTGGTGAATGTGGCGCTGGCTTTGAACATGACCGTGGCCGGCATCGTCGCCCACGAATCCGCCATGAAGGGGGGAGAGCTTATGAAAATCCCCCAATTCACTTTTTAAACCAGGCATTCACCACGGGTGAACTGGTGGGGATGTTGGCTCAGGCCTGACACCGCACCGCCTGCAAAAAAAATCGAAAAGGCCGTTTATGTGATCCGCACATAAACGGCCTTTGGCTTTTTATAGAACGGCAAGGCAATCGCCTTCCCGGTCACAGGCTATTCCACAATCAAAATCCGATAGAATTTGGTGGTGTCTGAACCGTTGGCATCGGTTTTAGTTGCCATGCCATCGAAGTCGAGCGGAGCAACATCCCCCTCCAAAGATTGCCAGGTATTTTCGGCCAGCTTATTCTTATATTGAACCCGGTATTTGACTCCGGCCGTAGCCGCCCAAGTCAGGATGATTTCCTTATTGGATCGGTGAGTGATGACGATGGGCGCCGATTTGGGCCCAAAACAGGTGGAAGCCGCACGCACCTCGGCGCCACCGCAAATATTCCTGCCCGTGGCAACCACGGTGAGGGATTTAAGCGCTTCCGGATCAGTTGTCTGGGGAGCCACCAGGAAGGTCTGCGATTCTCCCGGAGCCAGATTCATGGACGGCAGAACGAGGGTTCCATCAGCTGGCAGGCTGCTGGTCACGACCACGTTGCTCAGGGCAATATCGCCGGCATTTTGAACGACACCCAAAACCCAGCCATCAGTCGCTGTGCTTGAACAATCCAAGGTTACGCTGAGCTTGGGCGTGGTCAGAACCGGCAGCACCAAGGTGGAGGAATGAGCCACTTGTTTGCCATCGCATTTGCCCTTGCCCGAAGCGGTCAACGTGACGGACAACGAACAACAATTACATTGGCTGGGAGTGGTGAAGGTGTAAGTGAAGTTGGTGGTGGCTCCCGGGGCCAAGGTGATCGGCCCAAAAACGGGTGTGTTATTCGCTGGCTGATTGCAGTAAACCCACACATCACTGAGTGTGACATTGCCAGTATTGGCTACGGTTCCCCGTCCGCTGTTGGCGGTGCAGCCGGTGCCGGTTCCACCTCCAGTTGCAATTGCCGGGAGATTCATCACCGCAATGCCGGGGGTGGTTTGAATGGGACAGGTAGTGGTGATTACGTCCCGAACTGCTTCACCGCAAATGGACTGCCCGGTCGCCGTCAGGGTATCAGTCCCGCAGAAATCCGCCGGGATGGTCACACTGCTGGAATAGGGCAGGATTTCTCCCGGGCCAAGATCCACCGGGCCCAATAACGGCTTATTGGGGCCAACGAGTGCGCTGACGACCGTTACCCCGGTCAGAGTCACATTACCGTTATTGGTAACGAATCCAGTGAATGGCAATTCATCGCCTGGCTTCAAAACCTGTGTTGGGCACGTGCGGGAAACGCGCACTGCAGGTGTATATTTAACCGGGCAAATGATGGTGGCGGTGTCAACGACCTGCCTGGCTGAACAGTAATCGATGCCTGTGGCGGTCAAGGTCGATACGACTTCGCAACAATTGCCAGGCACCAAATAGGAACCGGTAAAGTTGGTTGACTGGTTGGGCAGCAATATGGCGATCCGGAACACCGGGGTGCCGTTGGTGGGCCGGTTATTCACCACCACCACATTGGTCAATGCGATATTCCCTATGTTTTTAACCGTGCCTTTGTAGGTTAACAAACCGCCCTGGGGCGTCGCGGTTCCGGGACAATCGGCAGTAACCAGGATGGCCGGGGTAGTCGCCACCGGGCAATTGGCATTGGCCGAGGCAGTCGCCAGGGCCCCATTGCATTGGCCATTGCCGCGAACGGTTATGGTGGAGGCGATGGAGCAACCGTTAATATCCAGCGGTACCGTAAAGCTCCCCGTGTAGTTCATGCTCGCGCCGGGAGCCAGAGTTACCGGGCCGAATACGGGGGAATTAGCGCTGGGACGATTCACAACCACCGTGACATTGGTCACCGTAATATTGCCTGTGTTGCTGATTTTACCCGTGAATACCAACTGTTTGCCGGGGGCTGTCGGTGTGGATGGGCATTCTACAGTAACGGCAACCGCCGGCGTGGAAGTCAGAGGACAGGTTTGGATGACGCTGTCCGACACGGAAGTATTGGCACAAGAGTCAGCCGCGGCAACCGCAAGCCTGACGGAGGTGGAGCAGGCATCCAGCGGGGCGGTATAACTTCCGGTAAAGCTGGACGAGGCTCCGGGGGCCAACTTGTTCAACGTATACACCACGGTGCCGGTCTCAGGCTTATCCGCAACCACCGAGATATTTTTCAGCTCCACATCGCCCGTATTGCTTATGGTGCCGGTGTAAGTGAGTCTGCCTCCGGGGGCGGTTGCCGCAGTTGGGCAATTGGCCACGATCCGGATCTTGGGAGACGCTTTGACCAGGCAGATGGCCGATACCGAGGCGGACACCGAGCGGCCCGAACACTTGTCAGCACCAGCAGCCCGCAGGGTATTGGTGATCGAGCAACCAGCGTAATTGGCCGGCACCGTGTAACTTGCGCTGAAATTGGTCACTGCCCCGGGAGCCAGGCGCGGGGCTTGAAAAACCACGCTGTTACCGGGCCGCTCGGACACCACGGACACGTTCAATAATGTCACATTGCCGGTATTGCGAACGGTGGCACTGTAGGTCAAGGTGCCGCCCAAAGGCGGGGGAGTGGCTGGACACTCCTCAGAGATGGCGATCGCCGGGGAGGTCACCAAAGTGCAGACCGTGATCACCGTGTTGGACACCGCTTGGTTCGCGCACGCATCACGGCCGCTGGCCACCAAAGTATTGGTAACGCTGCAGGCATCCAACGGAGTCGTGAAGCTTCCGGTAAACGAGGCAACTGCACCCGGTTCCAGGCTCTCGCTCACATACACCTTTGCATTGGGATTGCTGCCAACCACTTCAACACCTCTCAAGGTGATATCTCCGGTGTTCTTAACGGTGCCAGTGAAGGTAAGCACTTCCCCAGGCGCAACGGGATTTGCCGGGCAATTCTGGGTCACGATGATCGACGGTCTTCCCTGCAGAGGGCAGGTGCTGGAAGAATTGGCAGACACCGCTTGCCCACAGGAACTTGCTGCCGTTACCCTCAAAGAAACGGTGACACTGCAGACATTCGCCGGGGCGGTGAATTTACCGGTGAAATTGGCGACCGCTTTGGGAGCCAAAGCCGGGGAACTATAAATGACGGTGCCAGCCACCGGTTGGTCGCTGACTACAACGACGTTGGTTAAAGTCACATCACCGGTGTTGGTAATTACACCGCTATAAATGAATTGGCCACCCATTGTCGCGGGTATTGGGGGACAGGACTGAGCGATCGCAATCCCAGGCGTTAAAGAAATACCACAGGTCGTGCTGGTGTTCGCAGTGACTGTCCTGGGTTGCTTGAGCTGATCAGTCCCGGCGGTGATGAAATTGACCGTTGAAGGGCTGCAGGGATTTGCCGGTTTATAACGGCCGCTAAAATTGGTGCTTTGCCCCGCTGCCAGGCTCACAGGCCCGAAGATCAGCCTGGCAATACCATCAACGACATTGGTGACCGTCACCCCTGCCAAGTTGACATCGCCGCAATTACGGACGGTGCCGGAAAAAGCAATTTGCCCATCCTGCCCCACTCCACCGTTGCAGGTCGCTGTGATATCGATGCAGGGAGTGACCACCATGGTATTGACCGTTTGGGCGGCTTGGCCATCGCTCAAAGTTTCATTCTGGTGAACTTTCGCGACATCGGCCGCAGCGCCCTTCACGATTCCACCCACAATATCCTGGGCCCGAATCACATAAGTGGCAACATTCGCATAGTTGTCGGATTCGCCAGGATTTAAAGTCGTGCGTCTGAGCGTGATGATGTTAGTCTTGCCATCGGGTGTGACAACCCATGCCTTAACCCCGGAAGTCTTACAGGCGGGGAAGGGATTATTGTACACCAAAGCGCTGTAAAAGAGGGTGTCGCCAACATGTGCCTGCGGTTTATCCACAAACAAGGCAATGCCCAAGCCGCTGCCCTGGCATCCCACAGGATCCTGTTGAGCCCGGGCTGAAATTGCGGTTGTTACAACAACGGAGAAAATCAGAAGCAGGTTCTTCCATTTTCTCTCAGAATAGCCGGTTGCATTTACGGATGGAGTTTGGTTCGCCATAAATTAAGAAAGATACTAAGGGTAAACTTCGGCCAAGTCAAGTTTAGAGGAAATAAAGTTATCGATATAATGGCATGTTGGTGCTTGCTGTAAATTCTTTAAGGAACTGAAGATTACAAACACAACTGCCTGGTTCGCAAGATCATGTGATGGGCGAAGCCACTTCCGGGACCAGTTTGACGGTCGCATCCTCCGCATTGTGATACAGCAACCAAGAAACGATGCCCCATAATCCCAGGTTGCGGAAGAATGCAAACGCGACAGACTCCAGAATTCGTTGCAGGGCAGCAGTTTTGGACCCAATAACCATCCAATTGAGATCAAAACACCCACAACTGATATGCAAACCTCTGAGCCAAGCCTGGCCGGTGGCAATGATAAAGACCAGGAGCATTAGATCCAAACAGAATAAGGCGCCTGACGTCCAGAGATTTGCCAAAAGCAATAAGGAACAGAGGAGTTCACACCAAGGCAAAGCACAGGCCAGCGCTTTGAGGAAAGTTTTGGGTAATGGCACTTGGTAAGAGTAAATGGATCCCAGGAAATCCATCGGATTGGCGATCTTGGAAATGGCCGCCCAGAGCATCAACAAGCCCACGCCCCAGCGCAGGACAGTGCGCCAGCGGTTAAAGGCCGCAGACGTCATCGTCCACCCCCATTGGGTGCCGGAATTTTAACCGCTTTTTGATCCAGCTGCCGCCATTCAGCGTAACCTTCAAGCATAAACTGGGCATTTGAATAATCCAAATCGCGAACCAGGCGGGTCGCCAATTGGAATGCTTCCGGACAACCCATGGATCCGCAATAAACCACAATTCTGGTGGCGGGCCCTTTATCTGCCAGAATTTGCCTGATCGCGGGCACCGGAGCATCGAAAGGCACTGAAAAGGCGCCGGGGATATGGCCGAGATCGAATTCGGCTTGGGGGCGGGAATCGACCAATATTGCTTGTCCCAAGCCGAGCAGAGGCCGGGCTTGCAGCCAAGTGGTGGGCAAGGCGTTCTCCAATTTTTTGCCAGTCATTTCCCCGGCCACCGGGGGTAATATCGGAGGCACTTCCTGGGCCGGCATTTCCCGCGGAGTTATCCGGGGGGGCGGTGAGTTTGACACCACCGTGGCGGGGTCCGCTTTGGCCAGGGATTCATCCCGCAGCCAAGCCTGGTACCCGCCGGTCATGAACTGCACAAATTCATATCCCCCATCCTTTGCCAAGCGCGTGGCCAACTTGAAGGAAAGCGAGCAGTTGGTGCTGCTGCAGTAGACCACAATGTGCTCGCTCTTGGCATGTTGCTTGATAAAGGCTTCCCAAGGTTGTGGATCTGGTGGTTCGGGCAGGTTGACCGCTCCCGGGATATGGCCGGCTTCAAAATACGGCGCGGAACGGGCATCCACCAAAACACACTTCTTTTTCAGATGCAGCGGCTTGGTCTCCTCCCAAGTTGTGGCCGATGGCGGAACGTATGTGGTGGCATTGGTGGTTTGGTTTCCGACCCGGTTTGTGGTTTGGGCAACCGCTCCGGTTGCCGGGGGAACAATCGGTATGGAGGAAGTGCTTGCTAATAATGCAACCGGGCTGGCAGGCGCCGTCTTTGGGGGTGGTTGAGCCACTTTGCTCTCGGACCAACGGATGCCGATCGGATTCGCTGCATTATATGCCAGGCCCAGGATACAGCCCATGACCAGAATGGCGCCCACTTGTTTTACGATGTCGAAAGCAAAGCATCGGCTCCATATTTTGCTCCGCCAATTTGTTTCAGAACCGCTGCCTGAGCTGGATTTTTTATCGAATTTCTGGATCGAACGTTCTGCCATTACAATGGATATATATGCTCCAACAATTCCAAATGCAAAAATAATTTTTTAACCCGAACTCCGAGATAGAAAATGAGGTCGTAATGCGCAACCTCCTGAGGCTATAAGGTTTAATGCAAAACAAACCCGCTTCAGACTCGCACAAAACGACCCCCATCGAAATTAGCGCCCTGTTCGGCCGAG